>JAJFFM010000069.1 GCA_021776675.1 Robiginitomaculum sp. | reverse complement strand
CCGCCATCATGACCATGGGCGCAAAAACCAATGTCGCGAGCAGTATAACCCTCGCTTGCTTGTTCTTGAACGAAAAGGGAATGGACAGCATGAACATCAGCCCCATAAACATTACCCAGTAATACACCCACGCAGGCCCCGCTTTCATATCAGCCATAAAGCCGTTCATTAAATCCATCATATTACTCTCCTTTTATTCAACTATTCCAAGTTCACGTCCGTAATCCATATAGGAGCGGGTACGCCGTGTTTGTAGTTCATTATCAGTAGGTGGGGTCACACCATAGTCAAATGTCACGCCAGTGCCTTCAATAATGCGGTTCATAAAATTGAACAAGGCGCAAATCTGTATGGCATCATAAAGCGCACGCTCTGACCAACCTGCATCATACACAGCCTTCGCATAAACGTCCCGTATATTTGCAGGCAATGTATTCAGCTTTTTAACATAGGCCAATATAGGCTTTATTTTTGCAGGCAGTGGAGCCGTTTCAATATCTTCCATCATTGCATCAATTAGGCTTTCCTCAATCCCGAACACCTTTGCGTAAATTTTATGGGCGCCAAAGCAAAATGCACATGCATTCAACCCTGACACATAGGTGGCTATTAATTCGCGTTCAGCTATGCTGAGAGGGCTTTCGCCGCGTAGCAATATATCATGGTACTGCAATAACGGTTGAACCGTTTCTGGAAAAGCCTGAAATATGGCACCTAAATGCGGAGTATCATCTACATTAGGGGCAAGGCTTGGGAATAGGGGCATGGTTTCTCCGTTTTTATGTGCTTAGCTTATAGTCATGCATGACGCTAATCACGGTTTTGTCAATTGGCATTCCCAATACTAATCAATGTAATTATCAAGGGATATCTATGTTATTAAGCTGTTGCCGCAGCGCTGTGCGTTTGGTAAGAGCCGCCAAAGTTTGCGCCCAGTAATTAAGTATCAGTATTTTCGCATCTGTGCGAGTTAAGGAAGTAACATGAAAATCAACGGTAATGAAATTAAGCCCGGTAATATTATCAGCCACCAAAATGGTCTATGGGTTGCGGTTAAGACGGGTGCCGTAAAACCTGGCAAGGGTGGGGCATTTAATCAAGTCGAGCTTAAAAATTTGATCGACGGCCGTAAGCTCAATGAGCGTTTCCGTGCATCTGAAACCGTAGAGAAAATACGCCTCGATCAAAAGCCGCATACTTATCTTTATGCAGAAGGCGACATGTTGGTGTTTATGAATTCCGAAAACTATGAGCAGATTAACTTACAGGCTGAATTTATTGGTGACCGTGCTGCGTTTCTCACGGACGGCATGGAAGTTCAATTAGAGTTTCACGAAGAGAGGCCTATATCCGTTTCGCTCCCAGTTCAGGTTGTTTTGGAAATCAGCGAGACCGAACCAGTGGTCAAAGGCCAGACGGCGGCCAATTCCTACAAGCCTGCAATTCTTGAAAACGGGGTGCGTACAACGGTGCCGCCATTTGTGAATATTGGAGAGAAAATTTTAGTAATGACCGAAGATGGGTCTTATGTGAGGCGAGCAGATTAATGGCAAATTTTTCCCCTCTTGTTGACGTTATGATGACAGCCGCGCGCAAGGGTGCGCGCTCATTAGCTCGTGATTTCGGTGAAGTCGAAAACCTGCAAGTATCCCGCAAAGGTCCAGCAGACTTTGTGACTGCGGCTGATAAAATGTCAGAAGAAAAAATCTTTGAAAGCTTGCGCCATGACCGTCCTGGGTATGGGTATTTGTTAGAAGAACGCGGCGCAGTTGGTGGCTCTGATAAAACCCACAGATTTATTATTGACCCGCTCGACGGAACAACAAATTTCATGCGCGGTAACCCACATTTTGCTATTTCTATCGGGGTAGAACGCGACGGTGAACTTCATGCAGGCGTTATTTATGATGTTATTCGCGACGAAATGTTTTTTGCTGAAGTTGGCAAAGGTGCATTTTTGGTTGATGGGCGCGGTGTTGAGAAACGCTTGCGGATACCGCCGCGAGACGACTTGAGCATATGTACGATTGCAACCGGTTCCCCGTTTCGCGGCAAACCGGGCCACGCAAAGTTTTTAACCGAGCTACACAAGGTGATGGCTCAAACCGCAGGCATTCGCCGTAACGGTTCTGCCGCCCTTGATTTGGCATGGTTGGCTGCGGGTCGTTATGATGGTTTTTGGGAGCGCCGTTTGAGCGCATGGGATATCGCCGCAGGCGTTGTTATCGTGCGCGAAGCAGGCGGCATTGTGCAAGATTTAGATACGGGCGAAGCTGATGTACTAACAAGCGGTAATTTGCTCTGCTCAAGCGAAAAACTACTCCCGAGACTAGAAAAACTCTTGGGTTAATCTAGCTAACTACCCTCAACCACCGCATCGGCTATACCTGACAGGGCGGCGGCGAATACGGGGGCGCTGAAGTTTTCCAGGTCTTCTATGCGTTCGCCTATGCCTATGGCGTGGATGGGAAGTTTAAACTTATCGGCGAGGGCGACAAGGACACCGCCTTTGGCGGTACCGTCGAGCTTGGTCATGATCAGGCCTGTGACGCCCGCAGTTTTCTGGAAGGCTTCGGTTTGTAGAAGCGCGTTTTGGCCAACTGTCGCATCCAAGACCAAGATAGAATGGTGCGGTGCAGTTTCGTCTTGTTTTTTAATGACGCGGACAATTTTTGCCAGCTCGTCCATAAGTTCGGTGCGATTTTGTAGTCGGCCCGCAGTGTCGATCATTAGAATATCCACGTCTTCGTCTTTGGCGCGGCTGATCGCATCGTAAACTAGCCCGGACGCATCTGAGCCGAGCGGTGCAGAGACAACGGGCGCATCAGAGCGCTCACCCCAAACTTTTAACTGTTCAACGGCAGCGGCGCGGAATGTGTCGCCAGCCGCCATCATAACTTTCTTGCCTTCGTCAGTATACCGTTTTGCGATTTTACCGAGCGTTGTGGTTTTACCTGAGCCATTGACCCCGACAAACAACATGATTTCGGGTTTGGCACCTGTGAGTAAAAGTGGTTTTTCCAGCGGCGTTAAAACTTCTGAAATTACATCGGCGAGGGCGATTTTTATTTCTGTGTCGGTAACCTCTTTATCGAAGCGGTCCTTGGCTAATAATTCTGCCGTGCGGGTGGCGGGACCAACACCGAAATCTGCTGCAATGAGCAAATCTTCAAGGTCTTCTAGGGCTTCCGCATCTAATTTGCGTTTGTTGAAAATGGCGGAAATATTGTCCGACATTTGTGTGGTTGATTTGCTGAGCCCTTTGGAAATACGACCAAGAAACCCCTTCTCACGTTCGGTCCTGAGGATGTCCGCTTGTTCGGTTTCCCATGCGGCGCGTTCTTTGCTGGCCTTCTCTTCGCGTTCGGCTTGCTCCTTAATAAGCTGCGCTTCTAACTCTTTGCGCTTAGCAGCGTCTACGGCCTGTTGTGCTGCGGCTAATTGTTCCGCTTTAACTTTTTCTGCGGCGGCCTGTTCGGATGCTAACCGTTCCGCTTCGCGCCTTTTGGCAATTTTGGCTTCGGCGTGTTCGCGTTCAGCCTGTAGGCGGGCGGCTTCTTCTGCAGCTTCTTTGGCTTGAACTTTCTTTTCTAGTTCTGCTTCAGCGCGAAGACGTGCAGCTTCTTTTGCAATTTCCTTCGCTTCAGTTTTTTCAGCGTCCTCTTTTTCTAGCTTGGCAAGTTTTTCGGCTGCACGTTGTGCCTTGTATTCTGCGTCTTGTTTTGCCTTTTCCTCGGCCTCCTTTAGGCGCGCAATTTCTGCTGCATCTGCTTTTTCTAGGGCGGCTTTCTCTGCGGCTAATTTTTTTGCGGCTTGCGCTTCGGCTTTGGCGCGGGCCGCATCTTCATCGGCTTTACGTTTTGCGGCTTGCTTGCGCTCACGTTTTTCTTCGACCAAACGTTTGGCGGTTTCAGCATCTTTTACGGCTTGTTCTTCTGCTTGTTTACGCTCTTGTTCTTCGAGGCGGGCTTTCTCTGCCTCGCTTAAATGAGCTTCGTCTTGTTCGCGGGCGGCTTTCAGGGCGGCAGCATTGATAACCGCCATGCGTTCGGCCATCCCGGCATCAACCTCCGCCTGTTGCTCAGCCTTGAGCGCAGCCGCTTCGGCTAGCTTTTCTTCTTTGGACTTAAAGCCAAAAGCACGTTTGAAAAACCCACCTTTTTTCTTCTTTTTATCGTCTTTATTATCTTCTGTGCTCACAAGAGCTCCCCTATAAGATTGCCATTTAATTTTCCGGCACCATAACCTGTAATTCGCACAGAGCGCAACTGTCCCGCAGGGATATTATGCTCCGGCAGTATGACCGGAGAAAAGTCCGCTAGCCTTGCTAAATTA
Source organism: Robiginitomaculum sp. (assembly GCA_021776675.1). GTDB lineage: Bacteria > Pseudomonadota > Alphaproteobacteria > Caulobacterales > Maricaulaceae > Robiginitomaculum_A. The sequence goes on along the minus strand of JAJFFM010000069.1, from coordinate 9,749 downwards.
CCTTTTTCTATCAGCGCCAAATCATGTCCATAAGCGCGAGATTTCAAAAATGCATCACGGGTCTTGGCTCCGGCTTCGCGCAAACGTCTGGCGCGCTCTTTAATAATGGTTCCATTGACTTGCGGCATTTTGGCAGCTGGTGTGCCTTGGCGAACTGAGTAAGGAAATACATGCAGCCAAGCCAGACCACATTCTTCAACCAAACGGATAGAGTTTTCGAACATATATTCGGTCTCTGTCGGGAATCCTGCGATAATGTCTGCGCCGAAGCTAATATCAGGGCGCACACGGCGCAGGCGACCACATAGGGTGATGGCGTCTTCGCGGCTATGGCGGCGTTTCATGCGTTTGAGTATCATATTGTCGCCGTGCTGCAGGGATAAATGCAAATAGGGTGTCAGGCGTTCCTCGGTTGCGAACAAGTGAAATAACTCATCATCGACCTCGGCGCTGTCAATAGACGATAGACGTAGGCGCGGCAAAGCAGGGACGGATTGGAGTATTCGCGACACCAAATTGCCGAGTAGCGGCTTACCGGGTAAGTCGTCACCCCAAGAGGATATATCTACACCCGTGAGGACAACCTCGTTAAACCCCTGTGCGGTGAGATCAGCAATGCGGCGCACGACGTCTTCGGCGGGGACAGAGCGGGAATTGCCGCGCCCAAACGGGATGATGCAAAATGTACAGCGGTGGTCACAGCCGTTTTGTACTTGTACTATGGCGCGCGACCTTTCGACCATACCGCCTGCGCGGGATTTATCGGCAGTCCGCGCTTTCATAATGTCGCTGACATTCACTTGGGCGTTTATTTTGGCATTGGCTTTTTTCTTCAGAGCAAAGCTACCTGCAACCATTTTTTCGGCATTGCCCAGAACATGACTGACCCCATCCATATCCGCATAGGCTTTTGGTTCTATTTGTGCGGCGCAACCGGTAACAATAATTTTGGAACCTGTGTTCTCGCGCACGGCACGGCGGATGGTTTGGCGGCCTTGGCGCACGGCTTCGTTGGTCACGGCGCAGGTATTTATAATCACCGCATCCTTCAGCCCTGCGTCCCGCGCATGCCCGGCCATAACCTCGCTTTCATAAGCATTTAGGCGGCATCCAAGTGTGATCATTTTAACGTCATTTGCCATGCTGGGGTAAATGGGCTTTAAAGGACTAAAGGTCAAGAACAGGAACACATAATGCAAAAACCAATTCTATTTCTATTGGCACCCGGGTTTGAGGATAATGAACGGCGTGAATATTGCCCGGAATGTGCCACGATATGGGGTGTGCTTTCTTATTTTCCAGCCATTAAAGAGGCTATTGAAATTCGATATGAAACTATTCATCATCCTCGCAAAGGGCTGGTAGACTTGCTCGGCGCAGGTAACCACAACTGTCCAACCCTTGTTCTGCCTAAGGGTACTGAAATTCCGGACGGGGTGAGGGTGAAAACAGCGGGTGGGTATGATTACTTACCAAGCGCGTGCGGCATCGGCATCTATTTCTCTAAACTATATGGCACACCTGTTCCTAGGTGATTTTAGCCCTTTTCGCCGAACGGATCGTTGAAAACTCCGTCTTGGTGTATTGTACGTCCAAACCATGGATGGGTCATAGTTAGGCAGAAGCGGAATTTTCCTTTTCCTTCATCGATATGCTCAACCAATGTCCGTCCCGGGGTTAACCATAACGGGATAGGCAGGCGCAGTTTACCCCAATTGATAAAATAATTTTGACTGGTAAAGTTGAGAGCGCCATTTTCTTCATAAACGCTCAATCCCATACCGATACCGCCGAGTAATCCAGGGCGGATACATTCCATGAGATTGCCGTCTGTCCCCAATTGTTTTACGCTCTCGATACGTAAGGGGGCATTGTTTGCTCGTAAGAAATTTCGCTGCCAAACTACACCGCCTCCATTGTCAGGAAACACTTTAACTTCGGCTTTGAAGATACGTGTTCGCGTTAATGGCAGGGGATTACCGAATGGCTGTAACAGCCATGCGAAAACTAAGCCAAATAAAGAAGATTGGACGGACAGCTCACCAGGGTAGGTGACCTGTAAATCGTGATTTGAGAAACGACGTCTAATAGCAGGGTGTAACTGTGCCCAACCATCTTTCACGGTGAGCGTTTCATAATTAGGAGATTTTTGCATTGGTGTCTGGTTTTCTCTACGGCATTATTTGCCAATAAATTTTACAATTTTCGCACCCAGCCTCATTAGGCGGAACAGTTTTTCTTTGGGGACTGTGCGAATGTCATCGTACCAATTTGTCATGGTTTCCATAAAGCCTACCAGTTCATCTATCTGCTTGCGTTGTGCCTCTGTTACCTCGTGGTCGTATTGGGTGTTATTGGCGACCAAGCGTAACAAGTGCAAGGTCGGGTCAATTTCGCGTTTTTTGCGGCCTTCGGAAATTCGCAACACAATTTCCCAATTGTCTTTGATAGCCTCGTAATGGTCGCGGCGGTCACCAAGTATTTGCACACGGGTGATGAGCCGCCAAGCGAGTAACTCCTTGAGGGATGTAGATACATTAGAGCGGGCGAGGTCGAGAATGACGGATATTTGTTCTGCATGGAATGAGTGTTCAGATAAGTAGAGGAGGGCATGGATTTGTGCGACGGATCTACTCACGCCCCATTGGCTGCCCATTTCTCCCCAGTGAACAATAAATTTTTCTGTTGTCGGGGTCAATTTCATGGGATTTCTCCGTTATATCGTATTATTCTGTAATTACAGAAATAACAGAAAATAATAAATATGTCAAGTGGTAGGGGAGGTGGGCGTTCATAAAATGATTTATCGGCCTATGCGGGCTCTGGCCATTTCGTCAGCTATGGTGTCTGTGGTACGTCCAGTTTCGGCTGCGAGATCTAATATTTGCTCTAAGGTTTTTTCTACACCTTGCAATTTTTTCTCGACCCACTCAGGACTGTAATTGCCCTCAATTTCACCTGCAATATTAATGATGCCGCCTGCATTGACCACATAATCAGGGCAATAAAGAATACCTTTGTCTTGTAGGCTTTGACCCATCTCAGGTACGGAAAGTTGATTATTGGCTGCGCCTGCTATGATGCTGGCTTTCAACTGGCCTATAGTACCTGGATTGAGAACGGCTCCGAGTGCGCAGGGCGAAAACACGTCTGCCATTTGCCCGTAAATTTCGTCAGGAGCTACGGTTTTTGCACCGAACTCTTCGGCAGCATTTTGTACGGCTTGTTTGTTGATGTCCGTGACAACTAATTTAGAACCAATGCCGTGCAATAATCTGCAAACCGTATACCCAACATGGCCGAGACCCTGAACGGCAATAGTAGCCCCGTTTAAATCAAGTCCGCGTTTGTTAGCGGCAAGCTTAATGCAGCGAAATACGCCGTCCGCAGTAATAGGTGAGGGGTCGCCAGACGCCGCATCACCCTCGTCAAGACCCGCAACAAATTTAGTTTGCGTGCGAATAGTGCGCATGTCGTCCGTTGTCATGCCAACATCTTCGGCTGTATAATAAGCGCCGCCTATGGAATTGATGAATTCACCAAATTTGGAGAACAAAGCGTCGCGGTCATAGTTACCGGCAGGCTTCATGACAACGGCTTTACCGCCGCCAAGGTTAAGTCCGGCCATAGCATTTTTATAGCTCATGCCGCGTGATAATCTAAGAACATCTCGTAATGCTAGGTCGGAGTTTTCGTAGCTCCAAAATCGCGTTCCGCCAGCAGAAGGCCCTAGGTGGGTTGAATGCACGGCAACAAAAGCTTTTAGCCCTGTTTTTTCGTCGTAAAAACTATGGACGCTTTCGTGCTCGTCAAAAGAAGGGTGTTCAAAAATTGCCATTATGTGTCCTGTGTGTCCTGTTGGCTTGAAGATGGTGAGTATGAAAAGTTAGCCCATGAATGGAATGTGTAAGAATATTTTTGCAAACTAAGACTAATCTCAGGCAATTAAATTTTGAAGTTCAAGAAAATTAGCAATACGGATTTGTTTTAAGGGAATAAATTAGAATAAAGTCGCCAACGGTAAGTCGGAATTCAACTATATGGTATAATTTGAATGAAAACTATAGTTCTCGCGCACCTGCCGCCGCTGCGCGTAACAAACCAAGCGATAATGCGGCACCGCTGCCGTCGCCAATGCCGATGCCCAGATCCAGGAGAGGTTTCATGCCAATACGGTCAAGCAATGCACCGTGCGCTGGCTCGACGGTGATATGGGCCGCGATACAATGATCAAGCGCATCAGGGTTAAGAGCGTGTAATACGGCTGCAGCGGCGCAGACTGCATAACCATCTAGTAAGACAGGGATTTTCTGATGCCGCGCCGCAAGAATAGCGCCGACCATGCCAGCTATATCTCGACCGCCAAAACAGCGTAAAATTTCCAGTGGATCATCTAAAATGTCTTTGTGGGTTGTCGCCGCCATTTCTACGGCTTCGATATGACGGGCTGCATGTGAGCCGTCGCCACCTGCCCAAAAACTTGCTGTGCCGCCAAACAGTCCGCGTGATATTCCAGCCGCAGCAGTAGCGCTCCCAAACCCTGCACAACCAATGACAATAATATCACAGTCCTCTGCAACAACTTCCATGCCGTAAGCAATAGCGGCAGCACAATCACGTTCGGTTAAGGACGGTTCAATGCGCATGTCTGCGGCGGGCGCCTCTATGCCCATCTCAAAGACTTTGAAGAATGCCGATTCTGCGCCAGCGATACCACGAACGGATGCACTTCCAGACGACAATGAGTTAATACGAGCCCGCGCGCCTTCTATTGGATCTGTATCCAAAATGTACCGCGCTACTTGGTGGGCGCCAATAAATACGCTGACCAGAGGCTTTGACAGAGAGGGTTTATCCGTGCTTTGCCATCTGGCTAACCATGAAACGGCTTGGTCCAGTCGACCCAATGGCTGTAGCCCCGAAAGGGTGTGCTGTAATTTATCATCGACAGATTTCGCCGCATCCAAATCACCTATTGGTAGTTCGGCTACGAGTTTTCGAATATCGTCAAAGGGGTGTGATTTATCTTTGTTCATATTTCTCTCTATAGCTAGTCAAAACATGAACGCCCATAGCAATCAAGTAACAATCAACCACATTTACGTAATATCTTGCCATTGCCTAATTATTTCATACATCAGTAACGACATTATTCTAGTTTTCCCTAATATTTACCCTAAAGTTTACTTTGGGGACAGATTTAAGGGAAGAAATGAGTTCAAAGTTAATTCGAGATGCAGTGTTGGCGGGTGCTATTTTTGCATTTGGGTTTTTTGCGCTAACTCAACGTCAAAGTATCTATGAATTTATCGGCATCCACCCTAGTGACATAATCCAAGCCCGTGCCAACCGCGCGCAAGCCCGTGCTAATCTGATGGACAAGACGAGTGAACCACAACCCGCTGCGGTTAGGGCAATGGTCGTCACTAACGGTTCTTCTACATCTATAAGCAAAGCGGCGGACGGACATTTTTGGGTAGCAGCAAGGGTCAATTCTTCTAGCGTTAAGTTTTTGGTGGATACAGGCGCAAGTGTTGTTGCCCTGACGCCGTTGGACGCACAATTGGCGGGGATTAACTTGCAAATGTTAAAATTTACGACCCAAGTCAATACTGCCTCCGGTCAAGTTATGGCGGCGCCAGTTACACTGTCTGTAATATCAGTTGGTAATGTCAGTGTGCGTAATGTCCGAGCCGTTGTAATTAATAAAGGCCTTCCGCATTCATTGCTGGGTATGAGCTATCTCGGCGAATTGCAAACCGTCGAGGTTAGTAAAGGCGCAATGATTTTGCGCCAATAAGGCTTAAACCAATAAAGCTTTGCGCAGCATCTTGAGCGCTACCAATAGCAAACAAATCCCAAAGGCCATACGCAATTTATCTTGCTGCATTTTATGCGCTATGCGTACGCCTAGCGGAATAAACAAAAAACTCATACTGGCAATGAGGGCAAATCCCAATAAATTGACATAGCCTAGGGATAGGGGCGGACGGCCTGCAACATCTTGGCCGCTGATAATAAAGCCGAGAGTGGCTGGGATACTTATGAAAATACCAAGTGCGGCCGCCGTGCCAATAGCATTGTGAATTTTCTTGCCGCACAGCACCATAAATGTCACGCCAAATGAGCCAAACCCTATACCCATAAGCGAGCACAGCGCGCCCAAAGAAAACCCAATAGGCGGTGTTATTTTGTTCACAGGCACTTCATTGGCCAGGCGCCAATCGGGTCTGCCAAAAATCAATTGCACAGCAATTAAACTTGCCATGCCGCCGAATATCAATGTGAGAATTTCACCGGACAAATGCTTGGCAAGAACGGCGGCGGCAAATAATGAGCCAATGCCTATCCACAGCCCCCAACCAACCAATTTGTTTTTTGGCCAGATCATATTCCAGTCAACGGCTCTGTGTTGATTATGCGCCGAGGCTGAACGTAGAGATGTGACTATGATGGTCGCCGAAGATGTGGCCACGGCGGCGTGCATGATGATGTCCCCAGGATAGCCAAGCGCGCTGAAAGTATAATAAAGTGCGGGCACAATGATCGCCCCGCCACCAATCCCGAACAGGCCAGCACTAAAGCCTGCAGCGGCTCCAACCACCATGAGGGCAACGACAAGATAGAGCATTTGCGCGTCCATTAGTCGGCCCTCTTTTTTGCTTGGACGAGGGCGTCATAGGCATTTTCTATGCGCTGCGATGTTGATAAGGATCTATCGGTTTCGCTCAGGCATCTGCGCCATAGTCGGGCACCTTTTTCGCCGTGAAACAGACCCATAATATGACGGGTGAGTGCTTTGACGGTTGGGTCTGTCGCTTCTGTTTGTTCGGCGTAGGCAATTAAGTTCTGTACCACATCATCTCGGGTGGTCTGATTGGGTGCTGCCCCAAAAAATACTTCATCAACACGGCTTAATATCCACGGATTATGATAAGCAGCGCGGCCAAGCATGACACCGTCCATAACATTTCCATCTGATGTGGGCATTTCAGTCTTGGCTTGCTCAAGCGTTTGCAAGCCGCCGTTCAGCACCAGCGTTAAATGAGCAAATTCGGTTTTCATATCTCGCGCCAGATCATATTCCAACGGTGGCACGGTGCGGTTTTCTTTGGGGCTTAACCCTTTGAGCCAAGCTTTGCGCGCGTGAATAATGAAATGCTTGCAGCCTGCCGCGCTTATTGTTTTCAAAAAATGAGGTAATATTTCTTGAGGTACTTGCTCATCAATACCGACGCGGCATTTTATTGTGACAGGAATATCAACAACTTCTTGCATGGCGGCGAAACATTCCGCCACCAATTCCGGCTCCGCCATTAAGCTTGCCCCGAACCGTCCGGCTTGTACGCGGTCAGAGGGACAGCCAACATTCAGATTAATCTCGGTGTAGCCATAATCAGCACCAATCTTTGCGGCCTGAGCTAATTTGATAGGATCACAACCGCCAATTTGTAATGCTACGGGGTGTTCGCGCTCATTAAACCCCAGCAAATACTCTCTATTGCCATGAATAACGGCGTCTGCCACAACCATTTCTGAATAAAGAAGTGCCTGTGAAGACAACATCCTGTGAAACATACGGCAATGCCGATCCGTCCAGTCCATCATAGGCGCGACAGAAAATGTATAGGGTTGGTTTTTCATAATTTTTTATAGGTGCAAGTTTTGCCTGCGTAAATATGAGTTTTAATAGCTGGCTAACCTTTATATCTGATGCCAAAAAATGCAGTACGTGGTCGTCCCGGGAAATAGCGGTGATTTCCAAATGCGAAATCAGCGCGGTCCGCATAGGCTGCGTCCATTAGATTGTCTATGCGTCCATATAGGCTCAATTGCTCAGAAAGCTCATAATTGCCGCGTAAAGTGAAAATATCATGCCCTGAATATTTTGCCGTATTGCCGGGATCCGTATAATAATCGCCTACATGTTGCCATTTGAGAGAAAGCCTTGCTGCTTTGGTAGGCATAGCCGTTATCGCCATAAACCCGAGCGTGTTCGGGGCAGTATCTATCTGGTTTCCGTCAGTGATGGTGCTTGAGGCTGAACCCACGATATCAGTGAAGTCATAGCTATGGTCTGCCAAAGTAAACCCACCTGATAGGGCAATAATTTCGGTGAGGGGGGCATCAAAACTTAGTTCGATGCCTTTATGGTTTGTTTTTCCGTCTACAACATTAAACCCGTTAGCATTTCTAAAGAAAAAATTGTCTTTACGCATGGCAAATACGGCGAGTTCGAAATTTAGCTTTTCCAATTTGCCTTTTAAACCAAATTCCAACGAATCAACCGTTTCAGGATTAATCTCGCCGGCTGTTTGACCCAATTGCAGACTGTAAGCATCTGTGACTTGTGGCGCACGTGCGCCGCGCGCATACCGACCATATGCGGTAATATTATCGTTCATAGTGTGCGTGATGCCGATCTTGGGGGTGACTATGAAAAAATCATCCTGACGGTCAGGAATGCGGATGAAGCGGCCAAAATTACCGTTGTCAATATTGTTGTGATAATCGTAATTTGTGTAGTCTGCGCGCACACCAATGTTGACCTTGGTTTTTGGGCTCAGTGCGTACCAAGTTTGCGCATAGGGGGAGAGAACGGTTGCCTTGACCTCATAGTCAAAATGTTCGCCCTGAATGAAGGAAAACACGCCCGGGCCGGGTTGGACTTCATGTAAAAAACCTTTGGTATATTCACTATCAAACCCAAGTGTGTAGCCGCTTGTATCAAAGCTTTGTGTGTAAGATGCGAGCAGCCCTATGCTTTTATGCCCACTGTCTTCCAATGCTTTGCCCGGGACAAAATGACGGCGGAAGGACAAATCTGCCCAGCGCGCATAGGGAATAAGAGAAATGCGCGTGTTCTCATCAACGTCTTTATTTAAATGCACAGCAATACGAGCTGACCGCCCGTCGCGAAACGCTTCTGGATTAGGATTGGTGAGGGCTAAATCCCTGTCTTTATAGGCTTCATCACCTTGTATAAAACCCGCCGTTTCTTGATTGAGGTTTTGGAAGCTCGCCAGTGTTTTTACCGCCCATCTCCCGATATCTACATCGTGGCGGACTTGAAGTTTTTGCTGATCAAACCCCGAATTATCACGAAAGCCCGGATCATGGGCAATATTTGCGGAAATACGGAAACGTCCTGATGCTGCCGCGCCGTTGAACGATGTTTTCACACGAACATACCCATCATCATTGCTTAGAACATCGAGTGATAAATCACGGCCCCCTGAGGGTGCTTGGGATAGGACATTGATAAGGCCGTGTACGGCGTTTGAGCCGTATAGAACACTACCAGGTCCTTTGGTGACCTCAACGCCGCCAGCAAGCTCTAATGCGCTTTCAAACAAGCCGTTGACGTTGGAAAACCCTGCGGCTCGTAATGGCACCCCGTCTTCTAGATATAAAAATGAACCAGCACCTGCGCCGCCTGTTAATACGGGTGAGCGAATAGAGGTTAGATGTTCTTGGCCACTATTTCGGTGAATGTTGATGCCTGCAATCTGGTTGAGCAGTTCACTAGGATGTACAGGTGCTGTGCGCTGTAAATCTTCTATGCCCAGAACTGAAACACTACCCGCATAATCTTTGGCCTGAATAGGCTGGCGTGTTGCTGTCACGATAATTTCGTCGTCACTGGCATAGCTAGGCTGTGCGAAGTGCAAGGCGAAAAGGCAGAGGCAGAAGGAGAGGGTGAGCGGTGCATAAATTTTGAAAACATTGTTCATAGGTGCAATAACCAT
>JAJFFM010000068.1 GCA_021776675.1 Robiginitomaculum sp. | reverse complement strand
TCGACAGCACATACAACCTGTCCATCGGGAATATTCAAGAAGATCGCTCAGACGCAGCCGTTAGGCGCGAAAAAATAGAAAAAGGTGAGATAGAGCCTGAAAAGGGTGAAAAGATTGAAAAACCCAAGCACGGCCCGGTGCTTGTACTCGCCACCCACGCCGAAGGTGAAAAAACCTTAGACGATGACGACGAGGAAGACGAAGACGAGAAAATAAACCTGTCCATGGCCGCCATGGAAGCAGAACTCCGCGAAGGTATTTTTGAAACTCTCAATGCTATTGGCCGCGACTTTGCCCGCTTCCAAAACTTACAGGACATGCAAATTCGCGCACGCCTTAAGGGTAAGGCGCTGCGCAAACCACAGCAGGAAGAGTTTGACGACCTACAAAAATTAATCATCAAAGAACTGAAATCACTGCAACTTAATAATGCGCGTATTGAAGCACTTGTCGGACAGCTTTATGCTATCAACAAACGTCTAATCGGGCTTGAAGGCAAATTAATGCGCCTCGCCGACGGTAATGGTGTGCCGCGCCAAGATTTTCTCGCTTGCTATCTTGGTAGTGAACTTAACCCGGATTGGGTTGAGAGCCTCAAGGGACGTTCCGATGCTTGGGACCGGTTTATAGGTCGCGAAAACCGTACAATTGAGAAGTTGCGCGCAGAAATAGCCGAGCAGTCTCAGGAAACTGGCGTACCGGTTGATGAGTTCCGCCGTATTGTACAGACCGTGCAAAAAGGTGAGCGCGAAGCCGCACAAGCCAAAAAAGAAATGGTCGAGGCCAATTTGCGTCTGGTGATTTCTATCGCCAAAAAATATACCAATCGGGGCCTACAATTCCTCGACCTTATCCAAGAAGGCAATATCGGCCTGATGAAAGCCGTGGATAAATTTGAATATCGCCGTGGTTATAAGTTCTCGACCTATGCCACATGGTGGATCCGCCAAGCCATAACCCGCTCTATTGCGGACCAAGCCCGCACTATCCGTATTCCTGTGCATATGATCGAAACTATCAACAAGATCGTCCGCACCAGCCGTCAAATATTACACGAAATTGGCCGCGAGCCGACACCGGAAGAACTGGCCAAGAAATTGGCCATGCCGCTGGATAAAGTCCGCAAAGTGATGAAAATCGCCAAAGAACCTATTTCTCTGGAAACGCCTATCGGCGATGAAGAAGACAGCCAGCTTGGTGATTTCATTGAGGATAGCTCTGCCATCCTGCCGATTGATGCAGCCATTCAATCCAACTTGCGCGAGACGACAACCCGCGTACTGGCCTCCCTTACCCCGCGTGAAGAACGCGTATTACGGATGCGCTTTGGTATCGGCATGAACACCGACCACACACTAGAAGAAGTCGGTCAACAGTTCTCAGTTACCCGCGAGCGGATTAGGCAGATTGAAGCGAAGGCATTACGTAAATTGAAGCATCCGAGTAGAAGCCGGAAGCTACGGAGTTTCTTGAACCAGTAATTCCATCACTTTGTTGGCCTCCTTACTGATTTCTCCTGCTCTCTTCACGCTTGCTTTATCCATATCTTCACCACTCAACATTGTTGATATTTCTACTAGTAATTTATCGGAAACATGTTCCAGAAGCTGATCGTATACATTCAGCCTATGTTCTTCAATAAATTCTGATTGTTCTGGCAAAGTTGTTTTTAGTAACTCTATTGTTGTTTCATTGTTAAGCACTATCAAAGAATTTTCTTCAGCAATTAACTTCAGCCGTAAATAAGTATCTGCAAAAATAGCGCGGTAAGCACTAAAATATGCCCAAACCATCGGGCTAACAAAAGGTTGTGCCATATTCGCTTTAACCAACTTCAACTCCTTAATGTCAAAGCTTTCTAATAGCATTTTACACATTTTCTGGTCTCCATTATTACGTGAACTCGCTTGATTAATTGAGGACCAATCTATTCTTGATACATAGGAAACTAAGATAGACCTGTTTGCTAAACTAGTTTTGGCTTCCCAAACAACCTCCGCTGCGTGAACTTGTTTTTCGAAAACCAAGGATTGCCGTTGAGATAAATTCGATAGAGCGCTAGCCTTGAGTGCTATTATATCAGTTTTTCGCTCGTCCAGTTCTGACTTTAGAACCTCCACTTCTTTCGAAAGGGTTGCTTTTGCTTCTTCTATTTTAATGTCGTACTTGTGTTGAATAGACTTACTTATCTTATTCATTATCCACTCTCTTGAAAACCATAACATTACCCCAAACAAAGTGGTCATTATCACTGCAGGTGTCCAATTTGAAAAATCTAACAATGTTATCTTCCTTTGTATAAACTCAAGACCGCCACCTGAGTGTCGTCGCCTTTACGGGATTAACAAACTCTCTGCCCTCGGCTCTTGATTTTGCCCATTCTTTTTTTATGGCGTAGTACCATTTTGCTTGGCGATCTGCATCGTCGATGAGCATGAGGCGCGGGTCGTGTTTTAGGCACTCGGCTTGTAATTTGATGATGTCGCCGTCTTGGTTCAGGAAGATATTTGCACCAACTTTCAGTATCGGTTTCAGGGCTTTGACAATCGTCATATCCGAGAAAAATATCGATGTGATTTCTGTATTATTTTCATCGATGGGGACGACTGCGGTAAAGGACAAAATACCTTTATTGCCAACGGTAATCTCTTCGGTACGGACACCGGGTAGGCGGAAGGATATTTCTGTAATTGGTTTCCCACCGAGGATTTTATAGCCGAACGAATTGGAAGACGGCGTATGGGCCGCCATTGCAAAACCCCGCTCACGCGGCTCAAACTTCTTTTCTTTTTCGTGCATGCTGGCACCACTGCGCCACCACCACTGTCTATGTAGGAACGATACATGGGCAGGATCCATCAAGCCGATAACAGCGTGGTCCACATGACAATTGAGTGTCAGCCGTTGCACAAACACTTGCTTGCAATCTGCCATGCCGAAATGCGGCGGTTCTAAATTTGGTTCGCCTTTAAATTTGGCATCTTTGGCAATATAAACCCAAATCAATTGTCCGTCTTCACGCACCGGAAAAGCGCGGACTTTGATGCCGCCCGACGGGTCTTTTTGTCCTGAACATATAGCCGGAATATGGGTGCAGCCTCCATCTTTTTGACCAAAGCGCCAACCGTGATAGGGGCACTCCACTGTACCGTCGTCCAGAATTTTACCGGCCGATAAGGGCGCGGCGCGGTGCGGGCATATATCACGCAGGGCAAATATTTTGCCGTCTTGGCCACGTCCAACCACAATCGGCTGTCCCGCAATAGTTTTATGAGACATCTGTCCATTTTTAAACTCGGACTTAAGTCCGGCGAAATACCAGCTATCATCTACGAATGTCAGTGCGGCGGCCATGATGCGTCTTATCCTAACTCTTGCGCCTGTGCCAGAATATTTTGAGGACTTACGCCCGATTGCCGCAAAGAACGTAAAGTCAGGGATTTATCGCGCTTAGCATAACGCTTACCGTCCGCGTCCGTCAGCAAAGCATGGTGATGATAGCGCGGCACTGGCCAACCCATCAGCTCTTGTAGCAAGCGGTGGATATGAGTGCTGTCCAGCAAATCCGCACCGCGCACAATATCCGTTACGCCCTGTAAGGCATCATCGTGGCAACAGGCAATATGATAGCTCGTGCCCACATCTTTGCGCGCTAAAACCACATCACCGAGCAATGCAGGAACGGCGCGGACTTTCTCGCCGCCGTCCATAAATGAAAGTCGATTATATTGGCGGCCCAAATACTCTTGGGCGCGGTATAAAGACAACCGCCAAGCATATGGCTTACCCTCGGCAACCAATTCTCGTTCTTGCCCCGCGTCCATAACTTCGTGCGGGCCAGTATAAGGTTCCCCCGGATAATGTGGCGCGCGGGCAATATCGTTTAAAATCTCCTTGCGGGTTTTAAAACAGCGATAAACCAATCCCTTATCACGCAATTTGTCCAACACCCCATCATAATCAGCAAGATGGTCCGTTTGGCGGCGCGCAGGTGTAGGCCATTTAAAACCAAGCCAAGACAAGTCCTCATATATGGCCTGTTCAAATTCCGGTTTGCATCTTGTGGTGTCGATATCTTCTATGCGAAGCAAACAGATACCGCCGGGCTCCTTTGAATGTTTTTGGGAATGTTTTTGGGAATGTTTTTGAGCATATCCGAACGCTCTGGCCGCACTGGCGGCATGGCCAAGATGTAAATGTCCACTTGGGGACGGCGCAAATCTGGTAACGATATCTTTCACGCGATAATTTAACCTGCAGCCTGTTCCATTCGCCCCTCAGCTTGCTGCATGCGTTTTGCCAATGTCACGTCCTTTTCGGTCACCCCACCTGCATCGTGCGTCGTCAGCGTCACATCAACCCGGTTATATACATTATACCATTGTGGATGATGGTTCATACCCTCTGCGACAACCGCTATTTCGCTCATAAAACCGAAGGCGGCGGCGAAGTCTGTAAACTGGAAGACTTTGGTGATAAAATCATCGCCGCCGCTCCACCCCGGTAAATCTTCGGCAATTTGTTTAGGATCTAGAAGGTGCATGCTTTATTCCTTTTGCAACATAAATTATTGCCTTAAATATGACATGTTTACGCTTAGAAGGCTATGGACAATAGAGTTAGATATCTAGAAAGTTGGACATCTGGCAAATTATAAGGGTGAAATTGTGGGGAAAACAAAAATGGTCTATCAAAAATTTAACGCAAGTTTTAGGCTGCTATTTTTGGCATTAACCGTTTTGCTTGCCTGTTTTATTGCCATAAAATCTCTTACGCCTACCATGCCAACATTTTCCATTACCAACATAGATAAAGCCGCACATTTGTTAGCGTATTTTACATTGGGAGCGGCGGCCCTCCCCGCTTTTCCTCGCGTAAAACCTTTGTTTATTTGGCTTGGTCTCAGTGCATTTGGGATTTGCATCGAGATTACGCAAGGCCTGTTAAATACAGGTAGGAGCTTAGATATTTGGGACGGCATAGCCAATGCGAGTGGTGCATTCTTAGCTGTTTTAGCTTGGTTAATCCTGACACGGCTTGTCCAGAAATTTACATAAATGCTCTATCTTCGGTAAAAGTTACCATGCAAATCACTCTAATCACTAGGTCCCATTTTATTTGCTAACGGGGTTTGTCTTATGGCCCGGTTGATATAAGAAAGCGGGTATCAATAATTGCGCTTAGAGCACGGACGACATGAAACAGGAAGACGATATGGCACAGGCACTTGAAAGCATTATCAGTAAAGCTTGGGATGAACGCGACACTTTATCGGTTAACACCGTAGGCGCGGTGCGCGAGGCTGTTGATGCGGCATTGGCTGGCCTAGATGACGGTAGCTTGCGTGTTGCAGCACCGCGTAAAAACGGACAATGGCAAGTAAATCAGTGGCTGAAGAAAGCTGTGTTATTGGGTTTTCGCCTAAGTCCTATGCAACAAATCTCCGGTGGTCACGGCGGGTCAGTGTGGTGGGATAAGGTCGCACCAAAATTTGACGGTTGGACGAATAGTGATTTCGAAAAAGCACAGCTACGTACAGTACCCGGTGCAATTGTCAGGCGCGGCGCCTATATAGCGCCGGACGTTGTTTTAATGCCAAGCTTCGTCAATATTGGCGCACGGGTTGGTACTGGTACTATGGTGGATACTTGGGCTTCGGTTGGGTCATGCGCCCAAGTCGGCGAACATTGTCACATTTCTGCAGGTGCAGGCATAGGCGGTGTCTTGGAACCCTTACAAGCAAACCCGACAATAATTGAGGATAATTGCTTTATTGGTGCACGTTCAGAGGTGGTTGAAGGCATGATTGTCCGCAAAGGTTCTGTGCTGGCTATGGGGGTATTTATTTCTCAGTCCACCAAGATCGTGGACCGTAAATCTGGCGTAATAACATACGGCGAAATACCACCCTATAGCGTTGTCGTGCCGGGCGCATTACCGGACAAAAACGGCGGTCCGAGCCTCGCCTGTGCTGTTATCGTAAAAACCGTAGATGAGAAAACTCGCTCCAAAACCGGAGTAAATGAACTCCTGCGCGATTAATCTACTTGTAAACTCTATCTTTATGCAATTGGGCTATGACCATTGCTGAGTTAGGGAAATATCATGGCACCTCAGATGTTACATTCTGATAGATACAAGCAAGACCAAGAAAGCAAAACGCCTGTACAGCAAAATATTTTTTGCGGTGTGCGGTTTGACAACCTTGATGCGGCGGCGACCTTAAAATGCTGTGCAGATATTACCACGTCTGACGAATTTCGCTTTATTGTAACCCCCAATGTCGATCATGTTGTTCGCCTCAACCAAGAACCTGATATTTTTGAGCCGCTCTATGCCGCCGCATGGTTGAGCGTTTGCGATAGCCGTATTTTACAATTATTAGCTAAAATTTCCGGACCAAAACTACACGTCGTTCCGGGGTCGGATTTGACGGCTTCATTATTTTCAGACGTGATTGATCCGAACGAGCCGATTAATGTTATTGGCGGAGATGATGATGTGATTACTAAGGTGACTAAGCGTTTTGGATTAACCCACATGCAGCACCATCAACCACCCATGGGTTTGCGCAAAAATCCCAAAGCCGTTGCGGCGGCAGCAAAATTTATTGCTGATAACCCCGCGCGTTTTACGTTTATATGTGTTGGGTCTCCCCAACAAGAAATGGTCGCTAAGGCGGCGCTGGAAAGCGGAGACGCTGTAGGATTGGGATTATGCGTTGGTGCGTCTTTGGATTTTCTGGCTGGCAAAATAAAACGGGCCCCCGCATGGATGCAGAAGGCCCGTCTTGAATGGCTTTACCGTTTGGCGTCAGAGCCAAAGCGGATGTGGAGGCGTTACCTAGTTGAGGGTCCAAAAATTTTCTTCATATGGGCCAAATGGGTAATATTTAAGAAATAGCCTTAATCTTATCGAGCTTTAACCTAGATATACCTAGATTTTACCTAAATCTTATCAGGATAAATCGGGGCTATATCAGTTGGTAGATGGCTGGTAGCAGCTATGACTTGTTGCGCATGTGCGTCCAAATTTCTGTACTTATCCAAAAACGCTTTGGCATTAGCGTAGTTGCCGTCGCCTTCAAGGACAACAACAATACCCGTTAAATCAGATATAGCTTGCTCTAATTTAGCAAAGTCGACACGGAAACGTTCTTCGCCTTCATCCCAACTTACCGCACCAACTTCTTTAAAATAGCTGTATTGGTACGCAGCGCCGCCGCCGTGGGCTTCATCTGTGCCCCAACGGGTTGCCCGAAATAGGCCGGTGAAATAAGTCGCCAAGAAAGCTTCTTTTTCAGACGTCGGAAGTTCTCCGCGCTCCATCATATACAGGATATTATAAGCACCCATGACGTCGGCTTTGCCTTCTTCAATGGTTGAATATAGTTCTTGTAATTCTGCGCGGACTTCGGTTTCTCTACCGTCAACCACTATCTTACCCGGGCCAAGTGAGTGGGCAAGTTCGTGGAACAAGGTCTCGAACGACATATATTTTTTGACAAGCATTTTAGACTGCTCAGCTACCAAAACTTGTTCGGCCATCGGTTCTAAAATCAAATCAAATTTTGCCCCAAGTACATTGTTCAAAAGAACCTTCTTGGCCCCCTTAGCTTCGCGGACCAATTCATCATTAGGAAGGTTGAAAGCAATGGTTTGCACGCCTGGGACATTATCGCCGCCACCGTGAATTTGGTAAGTTACCGCAATCGGACTTTCAAAACCTCGGCTAAAGTTTTTATAGCTTTCTGCAACGGGTAGATTTCTCTCCATATCCACCAACCAATCTTTATATTTGGCGAGGGCTGCGCTTTCTTCCGGGTTCTTGACCGTGATGAACGCCTCGAAAGCCGTCTTGGTATTATAGAGCTTATCAGTGTAAACTTCATAAGGCCCGATTACCACTTCAATAGGGGTATCTTTGAGGTCCATCCACGCCATTTCACTAGCATAATAGTCGTCATCTAAAAATGCATCCGCGCGTAAAGACAAAAACTTTTTCAAAGACGGGTTAGAAGTCAGCGCCGCAGCTTCGCGCAATTTAGCGGCGGCAGGTAATAAAAATTCTGCGTAGACTTTTGAATAAGGCCTAGCACTTAAACCATCTTCCGTACGCGAAATAACCGTATACCACGAATTAAAGGCTTCTGCGTCTTCGGGATGGTCCTCTATCCAAGCCGCAAATTCTGCTTTGGTGATATCCGCCGGGTAAAATCCAGCGCCTTTTGGCTTGGTGACATCTCCCCAAAACGCATGGTCTTCGTCTAGCGTATCCCAAGGCCCAAAATGACGATCAAACATTTTAAGCATTAAGTCTTTTTGTGCGTGATCCGATGCGGCTATATCTGCACGGACTTGCGGGTTGGTTTGCGAAACTTGGCGCAAGTAAATTTCGTCCATATAAGCGGCTGCGTCAATCAGCAAATTGACCACTTGGCGCTGCTCGTCGTTGAGGAAGCTGGTATCAGTTTGCGTTAAATCCACAGTAGCAATTTGGTCATAACGAGCTTGTAGTTCAGACACGTTTTGAGCCTGTTCAACAGGAGCCGTATTAGCTGTATCCGTCGGAGAACATCCAACAAGTAATGCGGTTGTAGCGGCGGCAATAAGAAGAGAGCGCATAGAATTTCCTTTTTAGTTTTCACTTTCATACAGCCGCTCATAAAAAAAAGCCAGAGAGGATTCTGTATAAAAAGGGAGGGAAATAATAAATTGCCAGAAGCATATTAAGAAACATATTAAGAGGCATTTTGCTTGTAGATCTGAGCGCGTTTCAGGCAAAGAAAAACCGCCTGCAACGGGGCGCGAAGCAGACGGCCTATTCATCTCTTAAAAGAGATAGTTTTATCTAGGATGGGTATAATTTTATATCAAGCCGCTATACTGACTTATCCCCAATTACGCTCAATATGTCGCAGGCCTTTAGTCGTTTTTTCCCGCTTTTTTGTTACGAGCTTTCAATAAGCGTAGTCTCAATGCATTGATTTTGATGAAACCACCTGCATCCTCTTGATCGTAGACATCATCTTCTTCGAAGGTAACATGCTCTTGGGAATACAATGAATAAGGTGATGTGCGGCCAACTATATCACAATTCCCTTTATAGAGTTTTAGGCGCACCGTGCCCGTGACCATTTCTTGGGATTTATCAATGGCGGCCTGCAGCATTTCGCGTTCTGGTGAATACCAATAGCCGTTATAAACGAGCTCGGCGTATTTTGGCATCAATTCGTCTTTCAAGTGCATGGCACCTTTATCCAGTGTGATTTGCTCGATGCCGCGGTGGGCCATCAGCAAAACTGTACCGCCGGGTGTTTCGTAAATACCGCGGGATTTCATACCGACAAACCGGTTTTCAAGCAGATCGAGCCGGCCAATACCGTTGGCCCCGCCAAGTTCGTTAAGCTTGGTTAAGATAGTTGCCGGGCTCATATCTACCCCATCAATACTCACCGCATCGCCGCGCTCAAATCCAACCTCTATATAGGTTGCCTTATCAGGTGCGGCTTCTGGTGACACTGTGCGTTGGTAGACAAATTCAGGCGCTTCTACGCCTGGGTCTTCTAAAGCTTTTCCCTCAGATGAAGTGTGTAATAAATTAGCATCCACAGAGAAAGGTGCTTCGCCGCGTTTGTCGGTAGCAATTTCAATACCGTGCTTTTCCGCGTATTCAATTAATTTGCTGCGAGAATTGAGGTCCCATTCCCGCCAAGGTGCAATAATTTTAATGTCAGGGTTGAGGGCATAATAAGCTAGCTCAAAGCGTACCTGATCATTACCCTTACCCGTTGCCCCGTGACAAACCGCATCAGCACCAACCATATGTGCAATTTCGATTTGGCGTTTAGAGATTAGAGGCCGCGCAATAGATGTGCCGAGCAAATACAAACCTTCATAAAGTGCATTGGCACGAAACATCGGGAAGACAAAATCACGGACAAATTCTTCACGAAGATCGTCAATGAAGATTTCTTTGACGCCACAAGCTTCGGCTTTACGCCGCGCTGGCTCTAATTCTTCACCTTGTCCAAGATCAGCCGTAAAGGTAACGACCTCGCAGCCCTTTTCTTCTTGTAACCATTTCAGGATTATTGAAGTATCCAGTCCGCCTGAATAGGCAAGAACTACTTTCTTTGGATTTGATGTCATCTGAGCATTTCCTAATAATGTGAATGCTCACTTAACGCATAAATATTACCAATGCATAGCATTAGTTGCGCTTGGCAGGGTCATTTTTCCAAACTAGAAAAGAATAAACCAGAGCGAACACAGCGATAACGAAAATTAGACCAAGCAAAATATACAGTGCGGTTTCCGGTTTTGTTATGAAAACGCTAGCCACGCCGATCAGCCCTGCACCTACAAACATGCGGCCACTTAGGCGGTGGGTTTTATCCCACGACAAATCGGATGTCAGCGTCCACGGCGTCTTGATACCAACCAAAAAGTTGCGTTTAAATTTGCCCATTATATTGCCCATAAAGATGAAAAACGCACTCACTCCAATGACAAGAAAAGATATCGGAAATTTCGTTATTTCACTGCCCGTTTGAATATTGGCGTAAATATAAGATATAAACCCTGACACCCCCGCCAAAAACAGCATAGTAATAATCCATATATAGTTATAAGGCCGCTTATTTGCGTCTATACTGGATCTGACTGGCTCAATTTTTGGGATAAACGTAAATATGGCGAAAATAAACGCTACCTGTAACGGCATCATAAACAGGGCCAGCCCGACTTGCATTTTGGAGCCGTAGCGATCAACCATTCCACTGCCATTCCAATGCACAGGATATTGTTCAAGCGGCGGTAAATTTACCCATGTCCACACCGCTAATCCAGTTACCAACAGTAAAACAACCCAGCTAAATACAACTATTTTCTTCACCTCTATTTCTCCTTCTCTATACCAAATATATCCATAATTCCCGAAAGCACTTCGTCTGCAACCGTGACATTCAGCCGGTAATAAATGTGATTGCCCTTGCGCTCCGCCTGTATCAAGCGCGCCTCTTTGAGCACAGAAAAATGCGTAGACATGCTGGGTTTTGACATGTCATAAGCTTCAGCGATTTCTCCCGCGCTTAATTGCTCATCCCGCAGTCTTTTCAAAATATCCCTGCGCACCGGATGCGCTAATGCTTTGAATGCTTTGCTATTTAACATATAATCTAATTAGGTGTTTCTCTAATTAGAGTCAAGAAGAATTTCCAAAAGTGTTTACAAAAGCTAGTCTTAGGATTAACTATTTTTACGAAAAGTGTGGAAATCATGGCGCAGCAACAACTTAAAGACAAACCAGAACAAACTCAGCCAGAAACGGCCGAAAAATTAACCCCTGAACAAGAGGCACAAAATGAAGCCGTGCAAGAAGGTGTGAATAGTGAAGCCGCCGTGGATATTACTCCAGTAGATATTACTCCAACTGACACCCTATCTGAAACTTTACCCGAAACAGCTTTACCTGAAATAGCAGAGACGGGCGCTGAACCGCTGGCCAACTTTCTAGATAGCACAAAAGAAATGGCTGTAGCAACCGGGCACCAAATATTAGATTGGCTAACCAGTCCTGCGTTTTTGGTGATGGTCGCTACAGTATTGCTTGGATATTATCTCGCCCGTCTGATTACAAAAAACTTGATAAAACGTGTTGAGTTTTTCAAGGAACAACCAACAGACGGCAAAGCACTGCGCCTCAAGACAATAGCCTGGCAGTTGAGAGATTTAATCTTTCCGGCCGTATTAATCGCACTATACGCTCTCGCCGCACCGGCCTTAGAAAATATTTCTATATTAGGTCAAAACTGGTTGGTAAAAACAGCCCAAGGTCTGGCGGTCGTGTTCTTGCTTTACACTGCGATTAAGCGGTTTATCAAACATCCTTTGGTGGAGAAGGTAGTGCTCTGGGTCACCATTCCCTTAGCCGTTCTCAAAGTATTTGGCTGGTATGATGAGTTTCAAAACTTCATGCAAGAAGAAGCCAGACTAGAGCTCGGCAATATCTCTATCCCTGCTTGGACAGTGGCTAATATTTTGATCTTTGGCTCGATCCTGTTTTGGATTGGGCGTATTTCAAACACCAAAGGCAAAGAGGCCATTCAAAAACAAGAAAGTATAGACGCTGGCACGCGCGAAGTATTTTCCAAAATTTTTGAAATTGTGTTGTTCGGTATTTTATTTATTTTATTGATGAATATTGCCGGGATTAATTTAGGCGCCCTCGTGGTTCTCGGCGGCGCTATCGGTTTGGGTTTAGGTTTTGGGTTACAGCAAATTGCCGCCAACTTTATTTCGGGCATGATATTGCTCCTCGATCGAACTTTAAAACTCGGTGATTATGTTTTACTGCCAGATGGTCGCGAAGGCTATGTGGCCGCCCTTAATATGCGCTCGGCAACTATCGAGACCACAGACGGCAAAGACATCATGGTGCCCAATGTTAAATTCATCGAAGACGCCTATGAAAATTGGACCCATTCAGACCCGCGCCAACGCTATGAAGTTTATTTTTCGGTCGCCTATGGGACCAATATAGATATGCTCGAGGACATCCTAATTCCTGCAATTTCCGAACACCCAAGCGTCTTACAGGAGCCTGAAAAACCGGATCTTGAGCTGCGGGAGTTTGGTGATTTCGGCATAAAATTCGCTATCGAATTTTGGTGCGACGGCATTGACGACGGCGAAAACAAATTCACATCCGATCTAAACTTCATAGTCTGGCGTACCCTAAAAAAACACAATATAGAAATGCCATTACCACAAAGAGAAGTCCGAATTTTAAAGGACTGACATTACCCTATATCGTCACCACGCCCACCGCCAAATAGTCTGGCAAAGAAAGTCTTAAAAGCAGCAAGGGCAATCAAAATAAGTATCCACCCTTTCTTTAAGAACAATAATAACAACCCGATAAGAACAATAATAACAACCCGATCAACCCTGCCTTTTTAGCAATAACACCACCCGCGATTAAACCTGCTACACCGTAAGCAGCCACCCTGTCCGTAGATTCGTTAAAATCAGAATATTTGTGGCCGGGTTTGTAACTGGCAATTTGAGACATAGTCGGCATCGCTTCCTTGATGATGGGAAGAGCCTCCTCATCAGCAATATAATTAAACTCCAAGACGCCTCGGCGACCCAAGAAGCGCAAATTATAGTTCAGCGTATTGGTTGAAGTTT
>JAJFFM010000067.1 GCA_021776675.1 Robiginitomaculum sp. | reverse complement strand
CTAACAAATAAAACCTGAGCAAATCAATATCAGGGAAAACCGACCCAATACTCAGTGCAAATAAATGAAGGATCGACAAACGTGTGCGTGTCGTAACTTTGGCCAAGAGATAACTGGTGGGAATATGAGCAATAAACATGGGGTGGTTTAAGGTGTTAAATGTGACCGCATTAAGAAAACAACTGGGCGATATTTTGTTTATAGTAGACCACTTTGTTTATTGTAGACCATTTTGTTTATAGTAGACCTGGACAATTCACTATGCTACGTCCCGCTCATGATATTTAGCGAAGTGAAATGTGGTATGCATATAGGTATACGAATTAGCAGCCCGGGCTCTTAGGAGTGCCGGGAACTCTGTGCCTTAAATGGCATGCTTATTAACACTTCCAATTTAAAGATTCTCCTATGACTGATTCTCCAAAGAACACTGAAGACGCACGCGATTACCGCGAAACTCTTTTCCTCCCAAAAACCGATTTCCCCATGCGCGCGGGACTGCCGCGTAAGGAACCAGAATGGCTCGCCCATTGGGATAAAATCGATCTGTATAATACACTGCGCAAACAATGCGCCGATAAGCCGACATATGTGCTGCACGACGGGCCTCCCTATGCCAATGGTCATATCCATATTGGTACGGCCATGAATAAAATCCTGAAAGACATCGTTGTCAAAGCCCAACAAGGCCTTGGTTATAATGCCAATTATGTGCCGGGCTGGGATTGCCACGGCCTACCGATTGAATGGAAAGTCGAAGAAGAATTTCGCGGTAAAGGCCGCAGCAAAGACCAAGTCCCGGGCAGTGAGTTTCGGTCCCGTTGCCGAGAATATGCCGGCGAATGGCTCGGTGTGCAGCGCGAAGAGTTTAAGCGCCTTGGTGTTATTGGCGATTGGGATCATCCTTACAAAACTATGGAGTTTAAATCCGAATCCGTTATCTGCGGTGAGCTGCTGAAAATCGCCAGCTCGGGTCAATTATACCGCGGTTCAAAACCAATCATGTGGAGCCCCGTAGAACGCACCGCTTTGGCCGAAGCCGAAGTGGAATACGCGGATAGGCGAGCGACCCAGATTTATGTGAAGTTTCCTGTGGGTAAAGCACCCATGATAGCGTGGGACATTGTACCAAGCATGAATGTCCCAGACCCAGATTCAAAACTTCGAGAAGCTAGTATCGTTATCTGGACAACGACACCTTGGACAATCCCTGCCAACCGAGCAGTTAGCTATTCCAATAACATTAAATACGCTCTCTATGAAGTAACAGAATTAGAAGAGAGCGAGTTTGAACCATGGTCAAAGATTGGCGATTGTTTAGTAGTTGCAGATGACCTTTGGCCAACAGTCGCTAAAGCTGGATTAATTAAATCGTCAAGACGGATTGCTGATGTCCCATCTTTTGCACTTAAGGAAATGACTCTCGACCACCCCCTCAAAAATATGGAAATCAATGAAGGTGAAGAACCTAAATTTGATTTTCCTGTGCCGTTACTTGAAGGCTCTCATGTCACCGCCGAAGCGGGTACGGGGTTTGTTCATACGGCGCCCTCCCACGGTGAAGACGATTATGTGGTTTGGATTTCCAATCAGCAATACCTTGAAAAATTAGGCATTGATCCAAAAGTTGATATGACCCTTGATGATGATGGGTGTTATACCGACATTATGCCGGAGCGTTTCCAAGGTCTGGATGTTATCCGCACCTCTGGTAAAAAACGCGGGCAGGACGGTAAGGCCAATGCAGAAGTTTTGAAGGCCCTAGCTGAGAAGGAGTGCGGCAATCTTTTGGCGCGCGGTATCACTATGCTGCGAGATGCTCATTCTTGGAGAAGTAAAGCTCCTGTTATCCGCCGCGCGACGCCGCAATGGTTTGTCTCTATGAGTAAAGGCGATCTGCGCGGTAAAGCACTAGCCGCCATCAAGGAAACTACATGGTACCCGGCGCGGGGTGAAAACCGCATCCGCGCTATGGTCGAAGATCGTCCCGACTGGCTTATTTCCCGCCAACGCAATTGGGGTGTGCCGATAACATTGATGGTGGACGCGGATGGTCGTTTGCATACGGAACGCGATGATGCCGACGAAATCAATGCTCGTATCCTTGCTGCCGTAGAAGCAAAGGGTGTAGATGGCTGGTTCGATACGCCGCTCGAAACTTTCATGCCATTAAACGAAGATGGTGACAACGAAGGTTGGATAAAAGTCACAGACATTCTCGATGTCTGGTTTGACAGTGGTTCGACACATGCGTTTTGCCTGAAACAGCGCGACGACCTGACCGACCGTGCGGATTTATACCTCGAAGGTACAGACCAACATCGTGGTTGGTTCCAAAGTTCACTGCTGGAAAGCTGTGCAAATTACGGTGAGGCCCCCTATAAAGCCGTACTGACCCACGGATTTGTTATGGCAGAAGATGGTCGTAAAATGAGTAAATCTCTCGGCAATACTATCGCGCCGGAGCAAATCATCCGCCAATACGGTGCCGATATTCTGCGTCTCTGGACGGCAAGTTCCGACTTTACTGACGACCTTAGGATTGGTGATGAAATCATCAAAACCGCCGCAGATGCTTACCGCAAATTACGCAATACGCTGCGCTATATGATCGGTGCGCTCGACGGTTACGACGCGGCTGATGCGGTGGAATATGCTGACATGCCCGCGCTGGAACAATGGGTTCTCCACAGATTGTCCGAGCTGGATGTATTGGTGAAAGACGCCTACAAAACCCACGATTTCAAAAAGGTCTATTCGGCACTGTTTAATTTCTGCACCAATGATTTGTCGGCCTTCTATTTCGATATTCGCAAGGACGCGCTTTATTGTGATCCGCTCGACAGCACCAGACGCCGTGCATGCCGCACCGTCATGGACAAATTGTTCAACCGTCTAACATTATGGCTCGCGCCTATCCTTAGCTTTACTATGGAAGAGGTCTGGCAGACACGACATAATGATGTGGATGGTTCGGTACATTTGCACGAATTTCCTGCACATGTACCGGCTTGGAAAAACGAAGATTTGGCTAATCGTATGGAAGCCTTGCTTACTTTCCGCGCTCAAGTCTCTGAAACTATTGAACCGCTTCGCAAAGACGGTATGATTAAATCAAGTCTTGAAGCCCGTGTAACCGCACCGGACGAAAGCACTTTGGCGGAAGCTTTAAAGGCGCTAAACATCACCCGCAAAGATGTCTATCCGGATCCGTCGGCTCCGGTGGATACATTGGCAGATTATCTTATCGTCAGCGAATGCGATTTGTTGGCTAAAACTGAAGCGGTTGAAATTCAAGACTTAAAGGCGGACGGCTTTACTAAATGCGAACGCTCTTGGAAATATTTCAAAGCCGAAGATGGTGCAACTATAACCCCGCGTGATGTGGTCGCGACCAAGCAATGGGATAAAGCCAATGCCTAAGCTTAGTAAAGACCTGTGGCTCTACGGCGGCATCATCCCTATTACTATCGTCATTTTTGATCAGCTATCCAAAGCTTGGGCGCTTCGCAAATTCGGCCAGCCTCATAATATATGTGCGATTAATCCGTTTCCGGGATTAGAGATCGAAGTCTCGCCCGTATTTGATCTGGCTCTGGTTTGTAATCAGGGTGTTAGTTTCGGCATGTTCCGAGAACACGCAGATATTGGCCGTTATGTTTTGACTATCTTCGCCGCTTTGATGACTGTGATTCTGCTAGTTTGGCTTAATAAGGAAAAAGACAAGCTGACGAAAATTGCGCTTGGGCTCATCATTGGTGGTGCGATTGGTAATGCTATTGACCGCGCTTTGTACGGTGCAGTGACTGATTTCCTCAATTTCAGCGATATTGGGTTCAAATGGGTGTTCAATGTGGCTGATAGCGCCATCAGCTGCGGTGTGGCCGGATTGTTAATCGCCATGTTTTTGCAAAGTCGTGATGAAAAATCTGGACAAATATCAACATAAGTTAACTTGGCATCTCGGTTTTTATTCGTTACAAGCTTTTAAATTTAATGAATTAAAACTTAGGTTAGTCCAAAATTCGGATTGAAAAAATAGGAACCTATAATGACATCACGTAATATTCTATTGGTTGGCCTCGCCGGTGCCGCACTTCTCAGTTCTGGTTGTACGTCAACGGGCAAAGCGCTGGGCATGTCAAAGAAGAGCCCAAATGAATTTAACATCTTAACCAAGCCGCCGCTTGTGGTGCCGCCGGAATATAATCTGCGCCCGCCTCGTGATGGTGAACTGAACGTCGAAGAAAAATATGCAACCGTTGCCGCGCGTCAAGCTCTGCTTGGTGAAATTGACCCGGCTAAGCCTACCCAAGGTGAAGCGGTCCTTATTGCTAAAGCAGGTGCTGGTAAAGCCGATCCTGCCATTCGGGTTATTATAGACGGAGAAAACTCCATCGAGCGGAAAAACCGTGGATTTTCTGACCGTATCTTATTTTGGAAAGATGGTAAGGCTATCGGACCCGACGGTACGCCGCTTGACCCAGACCAAGAAGCCCGCCGCCAAAAAGCGGTGCAATCAGCTACTGGTGGTAAACCTGTAGAGATTAAACGCCGTCCGGGCGGAGCTAAACTCCCTGGCTTATAAGCAGGCTAGGCGAAGCCAAAAATATGGGGTCAAGGCCACGGCAATGGCAATTATAAGTTTACTTTTTATATCTCGACCCTTTTTTAATCGACCTTAGCGCAACACCGCGCTAGGGTTTTTTAATGTCAGGTTTAACCCCAACGATTCGCAGATTGCCACAGCACACCATCAACCGCATTGCGGCGGGGGAGGTTGTTGAACGTCCGGCCAGTGTTATCAAGGAATTAGCGGAAAATGCGCTCGATGCGGGTGCAACCCAAATAGATATTCGTTTTGAGGCGGGAGGGCGGCGTAGCCTCTGCGTCACCGATGACGGCAAAGGCATGACAAAGGCCGAGCTTCTCCTGTCCATTGAGCGACATGCAACATCAAAACTGTCACCGGACCCCGAAGGGCAATGGGATCTCCTTAACATAGCCAGTATGGGGTTTCGCGGCGAAGCTTTGCCGTCCATTGGCTCGGTTTCCCGATTGACCATCACCACACAAATTATGAATAGTGGGTCTGCTTGGGAGCTATCCGTAGACGGCGGCGCGTTATCAGGGCCAAAGCCAGCACCGCGTTTTGGCTTGTCCGGTACGCGTGTCCAAGTGCGTGATTTGTTTTACGCCACACCTGCGCGGCTTAAATTCCTCAAGACCGAACGCTCTGAAAGCATGGCTATATCCGACATGGTCAAGCGCCTCGCAATGGCGCGGGCAGATGTCGGGTTTAGTCTGCACAATGGTATGCGGGCTACGCTTTCCTTACCGCGAGAAACCAACAATGACGAAGGAAGGTTGAAACGTCTCGCTGATATTCTTGGCCATGATTTTCGTGATAATGCGTTGGCCATTGACGCAGAGCGCGACGGTATCAAATTAACTGGATTTGCGGGCTTGCCCACATTTTCGCGCGGATCATCTACCCATCAATATTTGTTTATTAATGACCGCCCTGTGCGCGATAAACTTCTCTACGGTGCGGTACGCGGGGCTTATCAGGACTTTCTGGCGCGCGGACGCCATCCCGTTGTGGCGCTTTATGTAGACATTCCGACGAAATATGTAGACGTCAACGTGCATCCCGCCAAGACCGAGGTTAGGTTTCGCGACCCTGCTATTGTGCGCGGGCTTATTGTAGGTGCGCTTCGCCATGCATTGGCAGGAGCAGGGCACCGCGCATCAACAACTACAAGTGCCTATGCATTAGGGCGCGCGCAAGTCGGCGGCAATCTGGGTGCTCACCGCGCCAGTGGCTATGGAAATTATCAGGCATCAATGCCGAACGTAGAAACGCAGCCATTAATAGACGGGTTCTCAGCCAAAGTAGAAGAAGAGCCGGAATATTTTAACCCCAGCCATGAACAGCCATATCCTGAAGCACAATACCCCGAAGCACAAGACCCAGCCGAAAGCCCCCTTATTAACTACCCATTGGGTGCTGCGCGTGCACAAGTGCACGAAACATATATCGTCGCGCAAACGGGAGACGGTATGATCATTGTCGATCAACATGCTGCTCACGAAAGATTGGTTTACGAACGCATGAAGCAGGCTATGGCCGATAAAGGTGTCGAGCGGCAGGCCCTGCTTATTCCAGATATTGTTGATTTGGGCGAGGGTGATGCCGGGCTGGTATTGTCGCGTGCTGATGAACTGCGGGGAATGGGTTTGGTCATAGAGCCGTTCGGTGTTGGCGCGGTTTGTGTGCGCGAAACACCAGCGCTTCTGGGCGAAATGGATGTGCAGGGATTGCTCAGAGATTTAGCTGATGACTTGCGAGATACTGACGAGACGCTGTCCTTAAATGAACGCTTTGAACATGTCTGTGGTACGATGGCTTGTCACGGTTCCGTACGTGCTGGTCGGCGTCTAAATGCCCAAGAAATGAACGCGCTCTTGCGCCAAATGGAAGCCACCCCCCATTCGGGCCAATGCAATCACGGCAGACCGACATATGTGGAGCTTAAACTCGCTGATATTGAACGGTTATTTGGGCGACGTTGACAGCCTTACCTCAAAAACGCCGATACGGTTTTGGCTTGCAGTGACGTCATAATGGGTCTCCTAAATTTGTGTATATCACAAGAGACATGAAAGGTTACTGACTTGTGAAAAAAGGGAAGCCGTTTGGTGGTGGCCTTTTAGTCTTAAGCGCTGATAGAGTTCGGTGGCAGCCTGCGGTATTTTGTCTTGTTATCGGATAATGAATTGAAAAACCACGGGGATTGTTTACAGTGTTGCGTGGCTGAGAATAGCCTTTACCATTTTTACTAACCTAGGAATATTACCATGGATAAACCGCTTGATAAAACGACAACAATAGCTGCGTCGTCGGTTGCTAAAAGCTCAGACTCTAAAACAGCCATTAAACCAGTCAATAAACCTGCAACGGATACACCTCTATCAGGGCAGCAGATTACTTTAAGTCCTTTAAATGAGCAGGGTGAGGTTAAGTCCGCTAGTACGGCTATCCGCGAGGCCTATGAAAATGGTGAATACCCTTATGCGGAACGGGTTAAGGCGAAGGATTATGAGAAGCAAAAACGTGCTTTGCAGGCTGAACTCCTGAAAGTACAAAAATGGGTTGAAGATACTGACCAGAAAATAATTCTAATATTTGAAGGCCGAGACGCCGCTGGTAAAGGTGGAACGATTAAACGGTTTATGGAGCATTTGAACCCTCGTAAAGCAAGGGTCGTAGCCCTCAATAAGCCAACCGATATTGAGCGCCATCAATGGTATTTTCAGCGTTATGTCAATAATCTGCCGACCGCAGGTGAAATGGTGTTTTTTGACCGTTCATGGTATAACCGCGCCGGTGTTGAACGGGTCATGGGTTTTTGTGAGCCTGGCGAATATCTGGAATTTATGCGCCAAACCCCTGAATTTGAACGCATGTTGGTGCGCTCTGGCATCCGGATTTTCAAGTTTTGGTTCTCTGTCACGCAAAATGAGCAGCTAAGACGATTTAAATCTCGTGAGCTGGATCCTCTGAAACAGTGGAAATTATCTCCGGTCGATAAAGCCTCCTTGGATAAATGGGACGACTACGCCGAAGCCAAAGAAGCCATGTTCTTCTATACGGATACGGCTGATGCTCCGTGGACTATCATCAAATCTAATGATAAAAAACGCGCCCGCCTTGAAACTATGCAATATGTGCTTGATACCCTGCCATATCCAGACAAAGACACCAGTGTCGTGACAGGCGCAGATCCGCTTATTGTGCGCGGCACAAAACATGTGATCAATAATTCAGATCATATTTTAGGTACAAGTTTGCACCCTGATTTGCGCAAGGGGTAGAGCTAAGCGGTGGTGTTTCCGAGAGGTGGCATTTCTATGAATAATCGCAACACCGGAGTATTGATATAAAAAGACATTCTGCCAATTTTATGTTTTTCTAAAAACCCCTTTTCCGCTAAAGTGTCTAAATACTTAATTGCCGTTTGCCTACCTATACCTAGTGCTTTCTCGACATTGGCAATTTTTGTATAAGGATGTTTGAAAATAACATTCAACATATCTTGAGAATATATTTTTGTCTCTTCGCGCATACGATGTTTGTAGTCTTGCATTAACGTTTTAAACGTATTGACCAAGTGGATAGTATGTTGTGCCGTCAAGGCAACTCCATCTAACATATAGAGTATCCAGTCTTCCCAGGCACCCTCGTCCCTAACTGCTTGCAATAGACGATAATAGTCTTGTTTTGTTGTCGTAATATAACGACTTAGATACAAAATTGGTATGTCGATTAGCCCTGTTAGTACCAAGTATAATATATTTAGTATACGCCCTGTTCTTCCATTTCCGTCAGGAAAGGGGTGAATACTTTCAAATTGATGGTGGATGATTGCCATGCGCACTAATGGATCAAGATTGTCGGTGCCTACATTGTTGATAAATTTTTCCAAACTGGACATCAATGCAAGTATTTCATTTGGATTTTGGGGAGGCACATAAATGGTTTCACCTGTTACGTCGTTTTTCAACTCTGTACCAGCTTGGGCGCGAAAATTGATGGCACTTCCACTCAATGCCGTATGGATGCTCTTGACATGGTTCAGGCTTAGAAATTGCTTGTCTTTTACGAGGCTAAATCCATTCTCCAGAGCACGCGCGTAATTGTGCACTTCTTTTGCTGCTGGTGTTAACGAGCGCTCATGGTATTCTGTTTTAAA
The DNA here is from genome assembly GCA_021776675.1 of Robiginitomaculum sp. Taxonomy (GTDB): domain Bacteria; phylum Pseudomonadota; class Alphaproteobacteria; order Caulobacterales; family Maricaulaceae; genus Robiginitomaculum_A. Next base: position 8,724 of record JAJFFM010000067.1, on the reverse strand, counting down.
TAGCTCGTCGTGAGTAGTGATTATATTTTCGACTTCTGAACTATCCTTCGCTTCTTGGAGCGCTAGTGTGTTGATGATGATTGAAGGGTTTGGCAGGCTAGTTACCAAGCCTTTTAATTCAGCCAAATATCTATGAGCTATAGGTAGTTTTTTCAAAATGGCATATGTTTCCAATTCCCCTATGGGAGGGAAATTGTCAATTTTCCACGTGTTTTCCATTTGATTCTCCGATAATGTATATGCGAAACTCGACTTTTATATACATATTCATGGAACATGTATATAAAATACGTAGAATGGTATACTGTTTTCGTATAGCATTCTTTATCGGTTCAGAATTCACTTAGCCCCATAAATACAACCTTGGCCGCGCCCCAAATGCGGGTGTCGTGGACTTCGTATCCGCGTAGATTTAGCTCTTCGTCTTTGCCCATCTCATAGATTATCACGGCACCATCAGCGATAAGACCTTGCTCGCCTAATTTACGCAAAACTGGTCTCGCTAGATTTTTGTTATAAGGCGGATCCAAGAAAATATGGGTGAACGGTCCGCGCAGATTATTTGGCTCAATACGCAGTTTTGTGGCATCACGGCGGTGTAAGCGGGTGCAACCGCCTAGTCCCATAGTGGTCGTGTTTTCACGAATAGCGGCACGGGCTTTTGGTTCCGTCTCGACAAATAAGCAAAACTCTGCGCCGCGCGAGAGGGCTTCCAGACCAAGGGCGCCGGAGCCTGCAAAGATATCTATGACAATGGCCCCGTCCATAGGCGGTGCCCATGGGGCGGATTTTAAAATATTGAAAATGCTTTCACGGGCTTGATCAGACGTTGGCCGTGTGGTTTTACCGCTGGGTGCAACAATATTCCGCCCTCTGTTTTTGCCGCCGACGATACGCATTATATTTGCTCACGGTAGTCCGCTTTGCGGACACCTACGCCTGAAAATGCAATGGGTGCGTCGCATTGGCGCCGACGGACAGTCGTCCTTGCCTCGATTTGCTCGGTACACATTTATATCGCTCCCGGCAGTGCGCAAGTGCGCACACCTACACGGGTGCGCGCCATTGGGCGCGACGGCTGGTCAGCCTTGCCTCGCTCATGCTCGGTACATGAGGAATTGGGCATCATCTTTTTCGGCCTCCGGCAGTAGGTTTTGGAGACCCCGACCTTGGAGCTCCTGACCTTGGTGGGCCTGATTTACTGGTTTGGGGCCGGCGTGTGCCTTTTTTACCTTTGTAATTGGGCCGTACTTTAGCTGTACCTTTTAGAGTGCCGGTTGGGCGGTCTTTGGGGATGTCGACCAGATGACCGAGCTGGTCACGTAGGGTTTTGGGTTTGATCTCTTCGACCTTACCGCGCATTAAATCGCCTAATTGAATAGGCCCATAGGAAATCCGGATTAAGCGGTTTACCCGCAGGCCGATGGTTTCCATGGCCCGACGAACCTCGCGGTTTTTACCCTCGCGAATGGTGACGCTTATCCATGCATTCGTGCCTTGTTGTTTATCCAGTGTGGCTTCGATAGGGCCAGTTTGTACACCGTCAATTTTTACACCGTGTTTTAGCTTATCTAATTGTGCTTGCGTTGGTTTACCAAACGCCCGTGCACGGTATTTGCGGGCAAAGCCCGTCCTGGGGAGTTCTAATTTACGGGCTAATTCTCCGTCGTTAGTCAAAAGGAGTAAACCCTCGGATGACATATCCAATCGTCCCACAGATATTACGCGGGGTAGATCCTTGGGCAGGTGTTCAAACACCGTGGGTCTGCCGCCCGGATCGTTATGAGTGGTCAATAGCCCCACTGGTTTATGATAACGCCAGAGACGAGGTGATTGTTTTGCTTCAATAGGTTTATTGTCGACCAAGATTTTCTCATGACCCGTGACCAAGAATGCGGGTGTGGTCAGGAGCGCACCGTCAACAGAAATCCGGCCAGCCGCAATCATGCGTTCGACCTCGCGGCGGGACGCTACACCTGCGCGCGCCAGTGCTTTGGCAATACGGTCTCCCTTTTGGACACCTTTTTGGGGTTTGTTAGTTGTCACTTGACCAATCCTCTAAATTCACTCAATCCATACCCTATGAACGACGAACACTATATGCGCCAATGTATAGAGCAAGCGCAAGCGGCAAGTACGCGCGGTGAGGTACCTGTTGGTGCATTAATACTCGACCCTAAATCGGGCGAAGTGATTGCGCGCACGGGCAATGCGCCCATTGGTATTTGTGACCCTACGGCGCACGCAGAAATTTTAGCATTGAGGGACGCGGCCTATAAAACCAATAATTACCGCCTGAGCGGACTAACGCTTTATGTAACACTGGAACCATGCACTATGTGTGCAGGTGCCATTTCCAACGCCCGTATTAGCCGTGTGGTTTACGGTGCATCTGATCCCAAAGGCGGGGCAATAGAAAACGGCGTGAGGTTTTTCGGTAGTACATCTTGTCATTCAAAACCTGAAATTACATCGGGTGTGCTGGCCGCAGAATGTGGGCAAATGCTCAAAGATTTTTTCAAGCTGCGCCGCAAAAACTGACTGAAAAACTGACTGAAAAGCTGACGGAAACACTGAATGCTAATTTGGCTACGAGTTTGATAGTGAATCTGGCTAGGAAACTTTCTGTTAAAAAGTGTGGAGAAAACCTAGATTGAGAATGCTGCGCGGCGAGATATCACAGTTGATTGGTTTAAAAAGTGCCGCTGACATTTAACCTAAGACCAGTACCAAATGGACGATTGCGAATTTCTACGACATCAAGAACGCCAACGTCCCGCCTTGTCGTGAATATTTCCCGGTTAAAATCATCTTGTTGATCTAATATATTGAGAACGGTCGCCCTTATTTTTAGACCAAATATATCTTTATGCTCAATAAAGGCCTCCATAAACGGTTGTGTTTTTGTATCGAGGCTTATTGTGTTGAGCCGAAATGAGGCAGAACGGACTTCATGATTTACATCCGCGCCATATGCCCAATTGGTTTTGGGAATATCGTGGCGAAAAGCGACCTGCCAACGGGTCTTAATGTCATTATTAAGCCGTCTCGAAATATCGGTAAGGGGATCATCAACGGAAGAATTTCTAAGTTGTAGGACCAAATCAAGTTGCGTACCGTGAATGCGCCATTTATCCCCTTTGATTGTGGCGTTGATATCGACACCATATCGGTTGGCACTATCTATATTGCCAACCGCATCGCCATCTGTCCCTACTGGAATGCGGTCGACCAGATCGCTGATGAGCTCTGCGTAAAATTTTGCCTTAAATGTATTCCCGGCGCCAAAGCTTTTGTCGAACTCTACAGAGCCCAACCAAGTTTGTTCAGGTATGAGGTTAGCGTTTCCCGTATCATTTAGCCCGTCTTGAAGGTTAAGAGATGACGTAAAGTCGAAAAAGTTTAGCTGTCCGACTTCGCGTTCAATTTTTGTACGAATGTTAAGGCTATCATTTGGCTTATATGTGGTGGTGATAAAACCTTTTGGCCGAACAAACTCTCGCACCTGACCATTAATGCCCGTTTGTGTAATCTCTGAATATTCTACGCCGCCCGAAACTTGTAAATCCCATTTCGCAGACAAGGAACGACTATGGGTTAATGTAGCCTCTGTCCGAACTTCCTCAACCCGTGATGAAGAACCGGGTAGGGGTATTTCGACAAAATCCCCTGTGCTTGGGTTAAGCGTAAGAAAGTCCGAGGCAATATCGAGGTAGTTAAATGCACCTTCAATACCAATTTGCCAATCTTGACCTTTCGGATTGCTCCATGAATATTCTGCGCGGCCAATCGCTTCGGCTTCATCTGCGACACGGAAAAACCGACTGCCGCTAATGTTACCAGTTTGCGCACCAGTATCAGAAAATGTGTCAAACCGCGAAACTGTCGGAGAGTGCTCGAACCTATAAAACCCGATAAGCTTTAATTTACCACCAAGAGCATTCGGGCCAGTGGGAAACTCGTAGTCACCCCCAATTTCGGCGTTCCATTCATCTTCGGCACGTGAGAATATGGTCTGATTATCATCACTCTCGCCCGGTATGGAAATGATAGATGTATGTTGCGATCTTTCAACTGTGTTGAAGTTAAAGAAGTTATATTCCGCATTTAAATTGACAATATGGTCAGGTTTGGGCCTCCACGTCAGAGAGGTGGCGATGCCTGGGTTGTCACCGTTAAATTGTCCGTCTTCAAAACGAGTTTCGATGAGGTTTCCGTCCGCCAGAAAGCGTTCTTCAATACCGCGATTGCCAAAATGAAATGAATTATTACGTAATGTGGCCGCGTAAGATAAGTTGCCAGTTTCGCCGGATACTGTGGCTGATGCTTTTAGGAAGTTTGGCCGTAAATTATCTCTGATTTGTGGATTCCAATTCCAAGAACCGCTCATGAGGGTGTTCTTGGTAATGACATTGGAAACTTCTCCGCTTAGGCCAGGAATGTCTAATGCAGCGCCGTCCACAATGTCAATGCGCACCACATTAGATGCGTTAATCCGTGATAGTTGGTCGCCCGCATTGGTTTTGCCGGAAATGCGTTCGCCGTTAATAAGAACATTAGCCCCACCATTTCCTAACCCCCTTTTGCTGCTACTGGCAATAATTTGAAAACCTGGAATGCGGCTGATCATATCAAGTGCGGTTCTTGGTGCATATTGCACGAAATAATCCGGGATGTAGCTGTCTGTTTTCTCTGAGCTGTTAGTTGTCGGAATAACGTCTTGAGCCGCGGCATTTTGAGCATATCCGTAAGGGGTCATAAAGACGAGTACTACATTTGCATGCAAATATAATTTTAAAAATTTCAAGGCTATACCTCATAAGTCTTATGTGGGGCGAATATCAGGCATAACTATGGTGTAACTCAGAAAAAGAAAAGTAAATAAAATGTCATAGTGCCTTTGATCGGGGAGCCTTTGTTCAGGGTAAAAGCTTATTACGCGACAAAGACTGACTATAGCTTGGCCATTTAGTGAAGTAGGGTAGTGGACGAAATAAAGTAGTGAGCGGTATAAATTAGAAACTACCGCTCAGCTGGAAGCGGTATGTGAGATCAAATTCACGGGTGCGGTCTTCTACGCGTATTAAATTTGCCCGTCCATTATCAAAGACCTCGCGGCGAAAATCATCACTTGCATCAAATAAATTCCCCAGTGTGAACTTGGCTTTCATGCCAAAAATATCTTTGTGCTCGATGAACGCTTGTCCCCAAGGACCAGCGAATGTGAATTGGTTTATGGTTGATATGCGAAAGTTTTCTGCCCGGTGCATTTGATCTGCGAAGATACCCCAAGCCCAGTTAGAGTTTGGAATATCATGGCGAAATTCTGCGGCCCAATAGGATTTAAAATCATTGTTGATCCGTCTGTTAAAACCTTGAATAGGATCTTCTATGGAAGAATCTCTCATATTAAGGGTTAAATCAAGCTGGGTTCCCTTATAGCCCCATTTATCACCTTTAACCGTAGCGGATAAATTCATACCGTATTGGTGAGCGCTATCAATATTACCAACGGCGTCGCCTACAATAAGGCTTGGATCAACATCGTCAAAAACGGGAATGCGGTCGACACGGTCCGATATTAACCTGCCGTAAAACTCTGCTTTAAACGTATTGCCATCGCCAAAGTTTTTATCAAATTCGATCTCGCCGTTCCAGCTTTGCTGCGGCACAAGATTAGCATTTCCCGTCGTGCCCAAATCATCTTGTAAGCTCACGGAAGAAATAAAATCAAAGAAACTCAGCTGACCCACATCACGTTCAATTTTTGTAGTAATCGTCAAATCATCATTAGGTTTATAGGTAGCAGAGACAAACCCCTTGGGTCTGAAGAAACTACGGGTCAGCCCTGTATTTTGCGAAATTTGTGAATATTCTGCGCCGCCCGATGCCTGTAAGTTCCATTTTTCGGATAATTTACGGGAATGGGTCAAGGTGGCTTCGGCGCGTTTTTCTTCCACCCGCGATGTGGCTCCGTCGAGCGGCTCGTCGACAAAATTTCCGCCTGCATCCAAGAGCAAGAGGTTGGATTCGATATCCAGAACATTGAGCACGCCTTCTACCCCAATTTGCCAATCGCGGTCATCGCGGGGCTTCCAAGAATATTCGGTGCGGCCTATTAATTCCTGTTCGTCTGCGACTCTGAAAAACCGTGAGCCGTCTATTTGCCCAAGGATAGGGTCAAAGACGTCAAAGCGCGATACGGTTGGTGAATGTTCAAACCTGTAATACCCAATGAGTTTCAGCTTGCCGTTTTGAGACGGCTTTAGGAATGGCAATTCATAATCAATATCTATACTGCCGTTTTCTTCGTCCTCGGCTCGGGTAAATAATGTCTCTTGGGCCGTGCCGGCAGCAGTGATGGCAGTCCGCTTGGAAACTTCTCGGCCGTTAAAATTAAACTGGTTATATTTTAAATTCAAATTCGCTACATGTTCTTCTTTGGGTTTCCATGTAAAGTCAGCTGACACTCCGGGTTGGTCGCCGTAAAACTGTCCGTCTTCATAACGTGTCTCGAACAAAACACCATTTGCATCTGTCTGGGTTTCAAGGCCGCGGCCTCCATTTCGAAACGGATTGCTTTCTGCCGTAAATGACCAAGCAAGTTTTCCAGTCTCTCCGGACACTGTAGCTTTCCCGCCTAGAAAATTGGGCTCTAGGCCTGTGCGCAGTTCTCCGCGCCATTCCCATGTGCCGGACACCCCTGTCGTATTGGTTGTAATGTTAGCGACTTGTCCGGAGAGACCGGGAATATCCAAAGAAGTACCGTCAACAATTTTGATGTTGACGACGTTATTCGCATTGATACGTGATAATTGGTCACGTGCGTCAGTTTTTCCGGAAATTCGGTCTCCATTAATGAGGACATTCGCCCCACCATTGCCAAGGCCGCGCTTGCCATTATCGCCGGAATCGACTTGAAAACCGGGTATGCGGTTGACCATGTCCAGTGCCGTTCGCGGTGCGAAGGCCTCGAAATAGGCAGAATCAAATTCCCTGTTATTTTTTTCCCTTTGGTTGAGTTTAGGCTGTTGTTGGCCGATACTCACTTCGGTCACAGCATCATCAATAAGTGCATTTGCAGTTGTGCTGAGAGTGAAGGTTACCAGTCCACCCAAGAGGGTAGTTTTAAAATTTTTCATTTTGTGATCCTTTTTGTACCCGTGTTAGGATTCAAATTTTCCGTATTTAGTAGTTGTTATTTTGGGTGAAGGTGCTGTTATGCCCGTCACCTTTTTGGCTTATGTGCAGATATCCAGACTTGATGACGATCTTTTTCTCACCATTTTTGTGGTCGATATAGTCGGAAACAATATCACAATATTTGCCTTCTTGGTCGTTACTGAGCTTATTGCCATTGATGAAAATATCGGACGGGGTCATTTTGATAGTAACCTTAGCATTATCAGAACCCATATAACCATCGGCCTTCAAAACAGGAGTTAGCCGGTCACGCATGGCATTATATTGATTGCTTTGCAAAGAAGCTTCTTTGCGCTCGATATTGCGTTCTCTCTGCTCTTGTGCACGTTCAAGCGCCGCTTCTCGTTGTTCCATGGCCGCCTCACGCTGTTCTTCAGCCCGTTCCAAAGCTTCTTCGCGGAGTTCCTCTGCCTGTTCCCAAGCCTCATCTTGCTGTACCATTGCCCGGTCGCGCGCTTCTTCTGCACGCTCAAGCGCATCTTCCCGAAGTTCCTCTGCAAGTTCCAGTGCCGCTTCGCGTTGCTCTTCTGCTCGTTTCCAAGCTTCTTCGCGTTGTTCCATTGCGCGCTCGAGTGCTTCTCCTGCGCGTTCAAGTGCAGCGTCACGTTCTATATTCGCTTTTTCTATCCGCACTTCCGTGGCCGTTAGAACTTTATCGCTTATCCATTTATTTGTTACAGGTGGGGTAGGCGGTGTTGGAACCGCAGGTGGATTTACCACGGCGTAAGAGTTCGGCTTACGTTGAGCTTTAGTTTTGCTTTTTGTGTCAACCCGGTACCAACTGTCGTCTATCTCCATATAGCGGTTGCCATTTTTATGCTTGACGACATAGCCTTTGCCGTCACGTTCACCTTCTCTCTTATATACACTATAGGTATATTTAGACGGGTATTCTTTCCCGTTAATAATGTCGGTGCCTTTGCCGTCAGTGCTAAAATCAAAAGAGGTGGCCTTATAGGTTTTACCTTTTACGGTAATTTTCTTCTTCTTTTTCTTCACAGTACTGCCCCAAGCTTCAAGCTTAGTTGTTGGCGCCCCTGCTAGCTTCTCAATATTTGGTGTAGCTAGTTCTGGTGCTTCAAACTCGGGCGCGGTGACCGCCTCTGGTTTATGGGGATGTGCTTGGCTTGCCGTTGAGCCTAAGGCTATGATCAATACGAGTGCACTGACAATCATAACTGTTGCAGCTAGGCCGCGCGTCGTCCCGCTTTGCATGTTTTTATTTTGTGTACCCATTAGGCGTTTGAGGCGGTGCATTAATGGTGCATCACGACCCGCAGCCCCTGATGCAGTCCCTGATGCGCCGAGCGCAAATACGCCCCCGTCTCTTGCGGCTTTTAAACGGATAGTCCCTAGTGCGGTTGCTAAACCCTCTGGGTTTTTCGTCAGCATAACCGCAAAGTCGTCACACGCATGTTCGCGGTCTTCATCCAGGCCCTTACAGATAAACCCAACGGCCGGATGATAAAAGAACACGGTCTTTATAGCGATTTGTAAAATATTGGTCAAATAATCATGACG
>JAJFFM010000066.1 GCA_021776675.1 Robiginitomaculum sp. | reverse complement strand
GTCATGCCATCATACGCAAGTTCATGCGGACCTGGTAATTCGGATTTCAGTGTTTGGTAGTCCATATCTATGTGTAGGTTTGTGAAAATCATTTTCTTTGTTCTGGTTTGCGCGCCCCAGTGCAAGCTACGGTCCATATGGGCGTGCGTAGGATGTTTATGGTAGCGCAGTGCATCTACAATCCACGTCTCGAGGCCTGTGAGCTGCTCTAGAGTGTTTTCACTGATTGAATGTACATCTGGTGTGTAGGCAATTTTGCCGCAAAATGTAAATCCAAAAGCATTAACATTGCCGTGACCAACTTCAAAAACTGATACCGGAAGTTCACCACCGGGACCGGAAATACTGATATTGTCTCCATCATTGATAAAATCTTGCAAATCAAGAATGGGCGGGTGCATACGACCTTCGGGTTTTTCAAAACAATATTTAAAACGACTAGAGATATCGTTTTGTGATTCGTGACCCATATATGTCTTAATACGGGCGCCTTGTCGGTAAGCTAAGGCGCGTAAATCGTCAATTCCGTGGGTTTGATCACCGTGATCATGGGTATAAAGAACCGCATCAATATGTTGGGTGTTAGCAGCCAATAATTGGGCGCGTAGGTCTGGTGAAGTGTCAATAAGCACGACGGTACGCTTATCCTCAGGCGGGATATCAGCCCCCTCGCCTTGCCAATATTCAACCAAAATAGAGCTGCGTAAACGTATGTTTTTAGGCTCACATGGGTCACAAGCCCCCCAATCGCCGCCAACACGCGGCACGCCGCCACTAGAACCGCAACCGAGTATTGTTATTTGCATATTATGCTGCATAATTTCAGTCATTATAGGGTCTTTTGGCATATCAGGGCCTTTTGGCTTTGCTAAACAGATTAAAAAACGCATTCGTAGTGCGTTTTACAGTTTCCTCAAAGCTCCAATCTTTAAGTAATGCCAAATCTTCGGCGACCCTTACAACCCATGCCGGTTCATTGCGCCGCCCACGGTGCGGCATGGGAGCCAAATACGGACAATCAGTTTCAATCAGTAATCTGTCTTCTGGAAGTGTTTTAGCAATATCGCGCAGTTCATGGGCGTTTTTGAAGGTCAATATACCGGATAATGAAAAATAAAGCCCCATTTCAGATGCACGATCAGCTAATCTTTGCCCGCCCGTATAGCAATGCAAAAGTGCGGGAAACTCGCCTTTTTTCATCTCTGTTTCCAGTAAATCTGCCATTTGTTCATCGGCATTTCGGCTATGAATAATCAGCGGTAAACCCGTTTCGCGTGCTGCTTCGATATGAGCTTGAAAATTCGTGTATTGGACGCCGCTATCTGAATAGTTGTAATGAAAGTCCAGTCCGGTTTCGCCAATGCCGATAACTTTATTATGAACGCTCAAGGCTATGATATCACTCGCTTTTATATCAGGATTTTCTTTGGCTTCATGTGGGTGTGTGCCTACGGATGCATACATATTTTCATAACGTTCAGCAATGGCAACGACGTCAGGGAAATCGGAAACTTTACAGCAAATATTCAACATAGTGCTGACATTAGCCGCGTGAGCACGGGCTACGACCTCGTCCAAATCATCGGTAAATTGCTCACCGTGCAAATTTACATGGCTGTCTACTAACATTTGGCGACTAGCATTATGAAGTTGCTCCGATTTTCATCATGCCTTGGAGGAGGACATTCTTCTTATTCATATTAAGCCCTGCTGCGGCCAAACGCATTTGCTCTAGCTCTCCTCTAATATTGGCCCAAACATCCGATGTTCGTTGTAGTGCAATTGGCTCAAACGGGCCTGTCCACTCCCCTGTTGACGCATAAATTGCTTGTGCATGTAATGTGGCCTGTAACCCGTCCCAAAATAAATCATGGCTGACTTTGTTCTTAGCCAAAGCCAATGTGTCCGATATGGAGTGAAGGAGCTGTGGGTTTTGCCGTGGAAAACCGCGAAAAAACCGCCCAAGTGGTCGCAGAACACTATCTGCATTTTGCACATATGCGAATGCTTTGCCGGGCGCGCCGTTGGCTAAATGTATGGCGGCTTCCACATCCTCCTGAGCTGCATTAGTGCGTTCAGCCAGCCAAGTACGGAGTTCTACGTCGTTAACGGGCCGTAGCGGAAGGCTGAGGCACCGCGAGCGAATGGTCGGCAATAAACGACCAGGGGCATTGGACAATAATATCAACAAAGCCTTTTCAGGCGGTTCTTCCAAAGTCTTGAGCACCGCATTGGTGGCGTTGCGGTTCATTTCGTCAATACTATCGATAAGGCACACACGCCACCCACCTTCGGACGCTTTACGGGAGAAAAATTCGCTTATTTTGCGGGCTTCGGTAATCGGAATTTCTGCACGCAGTTTTTTGGTCTTCTGGTCGTAAGGACGGCGGATGAGTAAAAAATCACCATGTCCTAAGGATTGCACTCTTTGTGATACAGGATCAGATTGTGGTATATCCAATGCACCATCCGTCTGTGGTAAACCGCCAAGAACGCGGCGGATCATGCGGTACGCCAAAGTCGCTTTTCCAATCCCTGTAGGCCCGTTCAGCAACCAAGCGTGATGCAGCGTATTATTATCAAACATAGACGCAAATTTTGCTTCTTCGGCCGCATGACCAACCAGTGAATACACGTCGCGAGGACGTGGGCAACCATCAGCCTTATCGGCTTCTGGTATAAAATCTGTAGCAGGTTTAGCCAAGTCGTAGCCCCGAAAAATGCTTCATAAGAATATGTTTGATTTGTGCCTCGATGGCGTCCCGCGACAAGGTGGCGTCGACAATTCTAAAACGGTCAGGATTGTGCTTGGCAATGTCCAAAAAAGCGGCCTGAAGGATTTTATGAAAATCTAAATCTTCGGTGTCAAATCGAGATAAATCTTCACCGCGCGTTTTGACACGTTTTTGCGCAAGGATAGGGTCAATATCAAATAATATGGTCAAATCCGGTTTAAAACCTTGCATGACGACATTGTCAATTGCGGCGACTTGGTCAGGGCCAAGACCACGCGCATAGCCCTGATACGCCATGGAAGAGTCGCTAAAACGATCACACAAAACCCATACTCCACGTGCCAGAGCAGGTTTGATTAATTTCTCAACATGGTCGAGACGCGCCGCATACATCAATAGAAGTTCAGTTAAGCCCGACCAACGTTCATGAGAACCGCTTAGCACTAAGTCCCGAATAGCTTCGGCGCCGAATGTACCGCCGGGTTCACGGGTAATGACAACTTCAATACCTGCGTCTTCAAGGACAGACTTAATACGTGTTGCCTGAGTGGTTTTCCCGGCGCCTTCGCCGCCTTCGAGTGTGATAAACTTCCCTGTTTCCATAATTATTCTCCGCGTATTTTCTGAACGAGTGAAGCCATTATCCGCCCAAATATGGATTTTTTCTTCACGTCTTCACCAGCTAATAGTGGCACTATTTCGTCTACTCGTCCCGGTGCGGTGATCAGCAAATCAGCTATATGGTCGCCTTTGCTAATTGGAGCAGGAATAGGGTCATAATATAAAATTTTAACTTTCATATCAGTGCGTGCAGATTTATGCAGACCGACAACAACAACATCGCTCGTTACAAGAGATACCATTTTGCTCTTGCCCATATATACTGTCGCAGAGCCGGTTTTTTCACCTGCCTTATAAATTGAATAAGCTTTAAATTCACGAAATGCACTGCCCATAATACGGCGGGATTCTGCACGGCGAGCAGACTTGGTTTCAAGGCCGTTGACTACAAATATGATACGCCTTCCGTCCTGAAAACCAGAACCGACAAAGCCGTATTTAGATACTTCGGTATGCCCCGTTTTCAAACCGTCTGCCCCGTCAATGCCAGAACCAAATAGTGGGTTGCGGTTGGGTTGATTGATATTATTCCACTTAAAGCTTTTCTCACCATATATTTTGTACATCTGCGGATATATTTCGATGCTGTGCCGGGCTAATTTAGCAAGATCATAGGCACTTATCCTGTGGTCAGGATGCGGCCAGCCTGTCGAGTTAACGAAATGGGCTGTGCCTAATCCGAGCTCTTTAGCTTTGGCATTCATCAATTCGGCAAATGCTTCCTCGCTCCCAGCAATACCTTGTGCAAGTACTATACAAGCGTCATTGCCAGATTGCACGATAACGCCACGAATAAGGTCACGTACTTTAACTTTTGAATTGGGCTCTAGATACATGGTTGAAGACCCAGAAGCCGCACCACCGCGCCTCCATGCATCTACGCTGACCTCCAATTCATCATCTAGTGATAATGCGCCTGATTTAATCCTATCAAAGACAATGGAAGCTGTCATAATTTTAGTCATGGAGGCAGGGAACATTGGCTCACGAGCATTTTTTTCAAACAGTATTTCTCCGCTGGCGTGGTCTAGAATGAGCAAATGAGAAGCGGGTGTTTGAAATTCGTCAATTGTTTTAGCAGGAGTTTCTTGGCCAATTGCAAATTGTGCGCCAAC
>JAJFFM010000065.1 GCA_021776675.1 Robiginitomaculum sp. | reverse complement strand
CCCATAATCATAACAAATGCCATCGGTGCTAACCACACGGCCCACCTGAGCGCTCCTGTATGAATTATATTGTAAAGGTCTGTAGGAGCGCCGTTTTGAAATAACACCAAGGACATAGCCCAAGCCGCAAGGCCAGAAATTGCCATCGCCGCAATCATATATTTGTAGGTACCCAACATGAAGCTGCGCAGACCCGGATTCATTTCGCCACCTTGGGCTAATGTACCATCAGAATATTGGTTCATCTTACTCTCCGTAATAAAAGGCTTGCGCACAACTGCGCGAAGTTCATATTTAGACTATATAGGTGTTTTGGGCGAAATTCCAACCTAAATTAACAAGAATACACTTAAGGGACATCAGATGAAATATTCAAACCTTGGGCGAACGGATACAAAAGTTTCACGGATTTGCCTCGGAACCATGACATTTGGTGAGCAAAACACCGAATCAGAGGCTCATGCCCAACTTGACTATGCTGTCTCTCGCGGGGTTAATTTTATTGACACGGCGGAACTTTACCCAATCCCGCCCAAACCGGACACGCGGGGCCTCACCGAAAAATACATCGGCACGTGGCTCAAAAACCGAAATAACCGTGATAAATTGGTTGTTGCAACAAAGATCGTGGGTCGCATGGAGGGTGCCGATTGGTTTCGCCCCGAAGGTAAACCACCGCGTCAAACCAAAGCCGATATTGATTTTGCCGTAGAGCGCTCCCTTAAATCACTGCAAACGGATTATATAGACCTGTACCAATTGCATTGGCCGGACAGGCCGCGCGAAGTGTTTGGGTTTCACTCGTTTCAAGATTTCGGCGTAGACGATATGATACCGTTCGAAGATACGCTGGAAGCTCTTGCCCGTCATGTGGAAAAAGGAAACATCCGCCATCTCGGCCTTTCGAACGAAAGTGCGTGGGGAACAATGCGCTATCTGGCTTTGTCGGATAAACATGGCTGGCCGCGTATGGCGTCCATCCAAAATGTGTATTCCATGGTCAGTCGCCGTTTTGATTACGATCTGGCAGAAATAGCCATGCGCGAAGACATAGGTCTTCTGGCCTACTCACCCCTCGCCCAAGGTTTCCTCACTGGAAAATACAGACACGGCGCATCACCGAAATGCGCACGCAAAACTTTGTTCGGACGCATGGAACGTTATGAAGGCGGCGCAGCGGCACAAGCCATCGCAGAATGCGAAGACCTGGCCAAAGAATTCGGCTTAAGCTCTGCTCAATTTGCGCTTAAATTTGTCGACAGTCGTTCGTTCACCACGGCAACCATTATAGGTGCGACCACTACGGCCCAACTGGCCGAAAACATTGACGCCTTTGATGTTAAATGGAGCGATGAAATGCACAAAGCCGCCCACAAATTCCATGTTAAATACAGATCACCCTGCCCTTAGTCATATGCCCTTAGTTTTCTGCCCTTAGTCTTCTGTCCTAAATTAGGTAAATTAAATATTTGAACAATGCCTACATATTTTACAGCTATAAAACCGCCTCAAGATATTTTGGACGCCATAGAGCCTTTACAAAAAGGTATTGAAGGCGTCACTTGGGCACCGCGTGAAAACCTGCATATTACCGTTGGGTATTTCGGCGCGCTGAGCGACGAATACGCCGAAATGCTCGACTGTGAATTAGCCCGCGCGCCCGGTTACGGTTTTGACATCAGCCTATCAGGTGTTGATTATTTCGGGTCTAGCCGCCCCCATACGCTTTGGCTCGGCATTAAGAAAAACCGGGCATTAACGGCTCTGCATGAACATGTGCGCAGCGCGGCACGGCGCAACCATATTGAAATGGAAAACAGGAATTACAGGCCGCATTTAAGTCTAGCCTATTTACGCCGCGATATAGCCAAAGATGATTTTGAAAGATATTTACGGCGTTATGTCCGCTTCACGTCTAAACCTTTTTTGGTCGACGAGTTTAGCCTCTACTCTACGCAAAAGCACAAGAACGGCCCCAACACATATATCAAAGAAGCCAATTATCCTTTGATTGGTTAAGAAAAGAATAGACAAGAAAATTAGACTAAAAGTTAAACAAAAAAACGGGCCCGACAATGCCGAACCCGTTCTTCAGATAATAGTTTGAGATTTAGTAAGAGCGTCTCTGGTTACGTAAACGTTTTTTCAACCGTCTTTTTTTACGCTGCAAGCGGTGGATCTCATTCTGTACCCATTGCTGCTTTTGCGCGAGGCGCGGGCGATAATTGCGGCGCAATCTACGTTCAAGACGACGGTCTTTTTCGCGTAATTCTTGCAGCCGGTACCGCACATCGCTTAACTTGGCCCGAAGTTCATTGACGCGGGTATAGTTGACATTGTTATAGCCATTATTGCGATAGCCATTGTTATGGCGAACTCTGCTCGTTGTGACCGTCCCGCCGTAAACGATCGGTGCAGTGCGTCCATAAGACTGACCGTTATAAGAAGTATTGGTATAACGCACACCGCGTCTTTTGTCGCAATCAACACTTTCGTCGCCAATTGCGGCACCGGCTATGCCGCCCAATACGGCACCAATAACGGAGCCTTCAGTGCGGGCACCATTGCCAGATAATTCTGAACCAGCGACACCGCCAACGACGGCACCAAGAAGGCCTCCAATGAGTTGAGCATCATTTTCTTGGGAACGACATTTCTGACCAGGATCATAATAACCTTTATTATAGTCCGTAGCCTGGGCTAGAGTGGGAAGAGAAATTGCCGCACCTGCGAGGGTCGCAAAAGTGGCGGCGCGTAAGGTTGTGAGCATTTTCATGTCAAACTCCTATGTTCGGATCCGGGCGGCGGTATTGCCTATCGGATATCTCAGACTTAATTGTCTGTGTAGGATTGCTTTATAGGAATCGCCGTCTGAACCCTTTCTGAGCCGCGAATTTATATAGGGTTCATATTATTCTAGCCAACCTTTATAGGCGATAAGCCTGCCGAGAAGCGGTAAGCGAATTTCCACATCAAAGATAAACTTACCCCTCTCCGCCCGTTCATGAGTGATAGAGTGCGGCAGTAGAAATTTAGGATAAGGCAGGCCGAGCAAGGTGGCCGATATAATATCATAGTGAAGTTTCTCATCCTCAATACGGAATTTCATCTTGAATTTTAACGGGCCAAATTTCTCAAATATTACGTTGGGCTTTAGGCCTTGAGATAAAACAGAGCGAAACGATTTACCGTCAATTGTCCGCGTCCATGTTTCTTGGCCGTCACTGACATCCATTGAAATAGTGATCGGTCTGTCGGTTCCAGTTTTAGCAAACCCGATAATGCCCGCCACCAATTGCGATAACGGGTTTTTACCGCGCAGCACATCGACACGTCCGTGCATAATCTTTGTGCCCAAAACTTCATGACCACGGCGCACCGCTTTTGGCAAAACGTCAAATCCATCCCCAAGCACACATCTGTACAAATACGGTTCGGGAGTGATATCTGCGAACTCTGACTTTATAGATAGACTTGAAAAAGCTTGCTCAAATTCACCTAAGGATATTTCACTAACGGCAGCATGAGCGCCTGGTTTAGGACGGTTTTCTAGCCATCGGCGCACCAAAATTTCTGCTGCCAAAGTAGGAATAAAAGGGCCGTCCCCGTCCTCTGCAATCAAATTCCACTGCTGGCTGATAGGACTGCCCGTTTTATCTCGGCCCAAAATGTGCATATACATGCCGCCCCGCTCAGAAGCAAAGCGGCCAAGTCCAGTTCCAATCCAGCTAAAAAATTTCGCATAGTTTTGCAAGCCGCGAACAAGTCTGTATTTTTGCAACCAAGCCAATATCCTAATATTGATATGAATGAACCAAAGTTCTTGGGAGCCGTAAAACCGCACAGTCTCTACGCCTTTATAATGATCAGGGAATAAGAGAAGATCAGGTGCGTCACAAAGGCCGAATTTTCGCCGTATAGGTTTTTCGCCTTTCAAAGTGACTGTACGCGCGTGAACTCGGGAGTATCCAAGTTCGTGCGCCCATTCCCCGCCTCTAAAAACTTTAAGCGGCTTACCCAAATAAGACAGCACGGCTTGGGTCACCGACAGGCCAATATCAATTTTACCGCCCGGCGATATACCGCCTTCAATAGATATTATCTGCTCAAACCGAGATTTAGCGGCATCTATCACGGCGGATGACAATGCCGGAACGGAGCTCGCACCACTAATGACTGCAACGCCCGCATGTTTGGCGTCTGTGTCCAATTTCGCAATGCCTTGGGTAAATGTGCCGCTATCTGACAAATCTATATAATGAATACCGCGCTTGATACAGACTTTGGGTAAAGCATAATCATGCGCAAATACACTTTGAAACGGTCCCGCCGCATCTATCACCACCCACGGAGACAGTTCGGCAATCTGTGTGTCCAAATCACCCCGAGCATCAAAATATACGGGGCTGAGATTACCACCATATTTTTGGCATAGCGCTTCTGCTTTGGAAAGAGTACGCCCCGCCACCAGAACTGTGATATCAGGTATATCTGATAGGCGCCGTGATAACCTGCCACCGAACTGCCCATACCCACCAATGATTACAACCGTTTTCCCAAAAGAAGTTTTCATTTCGGCATATCCAAAAGCCGGATCTTCATTTCAGGCGTGGGTATCATGCAGACATCGCTTTTCCCGAACCAATTATAGCGGTTGCGCGCAAAGACCTTATAAACCCAATTTGTCAAAGGACGCGGGACAATCCAAAATATCCGAATGAACGTTGGCCAGCCCTTGAGAAATTTTGCCAAAGCAAAGACGGCGCTTGATGATGTCCAAGTCTGACCAGCGTATACAAACAAGAACGAACTAGGGTCGTCAGGGTCCAATCCGTTTTTGATAAGCAAGCCTTTGCCCAATTCGGACTGTGTTGGTGTGAAATATATAGGCACATCTTTTTCGTGGGTAAAGACGATGCGCATAGAGCGAGAGCAAAAATGACAAACCCCGTCGAAAACCACGAGCGGAATTTGGTCGTCAAATGCGGGCATTAGCCAACTTGCCCGCCCATTTGACCTATATGCCGTAGTTTTTGATCCGCAAGCACACATGCCAACATGGCCTCGGCCACAGGTACGGCGCGAATACCAACGCACGGGTCGTGACGACCTTTTGTCAGTACCTCAGTCTCCTTACCGTCTCGGGTAATTGTCCTTCGCGGGGTCAGGATGGATGATGTCGGTTTAATAGCCATACGAGCAACGATAGTATCGCCGTTGGAAATACCGCCTAGAATACCACCCGCATTATTGGTCAAGAATACTGGCTTGCCGTCCCTAATACGAATTTCATCTGCATTGTCCGTACCGCTAAAGCTAGCCGTCGCGAACCCAGAGCCTATCTCTACACCTTTGGCGGCATTAATTGACATCAGTGCGGCAGAAATTTCTGTGTCGAGCTTGGCATAGACGGGCGCACCCCACCCTGGCGGCACACCTTCGGCCTGAACCTCTACTATGGCCCCGACCGAATTTCCTTCTTTGCGGATACCGTCCAAATATTCGGCCCACTCATTTGCCATATTTTTGTCGGGACAGAAAAACGGATTATTACTAACTTCGTCCCAATCCCAATTATCACCGTCGATCATCTTACTGCCCATTTGGGTCAAGGCGCCGCGAATGAGGATATAGTCTCCGAGTACTTTGCGGGCCACAGCCCCCGCAGCAACCCGCATAGCCGTTTCGCGCGCACTGGAACGACCACCACCTCTGTAATCACGAAATCCGTATTTGGCGTCATAGGTAAAATCGGCATGGCCCGGGCGGTAAACATCTTTGATATCGCCGTAATCTCGTGAACGTTGGTCTGTGTTTTCAATTAACAATGAAATCGGTGTGCCAGTGGTTCGGCCTTCGAACACGCCTGAAAGAATTTTAACCTGATCGGCTTCTTGACGCTGGGTGACGAATTTTGATGTGCCTGGCCTGCGCTGATCAAGAAATTTCTGTATGAATTCTTCGTCCAGTTCAAGTCCCGGTGGGCATCCATCAATCACACAGCCAATAGATGGGCCGTGGCTCTCGCCCCAACTGGTAAATCTAAACATATGTCCGAATGTGTTATGTGACATGCAATCTAGCTACAACAAGTGCACGGGACGTACCAGTCAATTCTGGTGCTTAAGAACTAGAACTAAACTAACAAGCTCTGGAACCAGCTTGAATACGCACGGCTTGCGGCGCAGGCGGTATTAAGGTCTCATAAGCCTGTTTACATTTTAAGAATGCGTTGACACTACCGTAAGGGCTATCGGGATGGTAAAGTTTAGCTTTGGCGCGCCACGCCGTTCTAATTTCAGCCTCCCGCGCACTCATATTTAACCCTAATGTCATCATTGCCTGATGCCGTGTCATCTTATCCTCCATTATAGACAGGTGGATGTAAGCCCCCTAAGGTAAAGGCCTCACTAACAAGCATGGTTAACAATGAAAGAATCAAATAAAGTTCCCGCCAAGAACATTGGCGATCAAGTATATGCAGCTCAGGCCGCCGCTAACGCTAAACCCCAAAAGAACGGGCCAATGTTCCGCGCCGATAACCCCTATGTGCTATTTGACGCATGGATGGAAGAAGCCAAGGCGAGCGAACCTAACGACCCCAATGCTATGTCTATCGCTACGGTCGATGAAAACGGCCTCCCCGATGTGCGGATGGTATTACTTAAGAGCGTCGATGAGCGCGGGTTTGTATTTTACTCCCACGCCGGCAGTGCAAAGGGCGGGCAGTTGAAACACAACCCGAAAGCGGCTCTAAATTTCCACTGGAAGTCTCTGCGCAGGTGCGTGCGGGTACGCGGTTCGGTTGAGCCTCTGACCAAACTTGAAGTCGGGAAATATTTCGCGTCCCGACCACGGGAATCCCAATTGGGCGCATGGGCTTCGCAACAATCAGAAACCATGAATGCGAGGAACGTATTTGAAAAAGCTATTGAAGCCGCCAAGAATAAATTTTTAGACGTTGCCGTACCTCTGCCGCCAGGTTGGAAAGGTTGGCGCGTTTTGCCAGAGCAAATCGAGTTTTGGCGCGATAGACCGTTTCGCCTCCATGACCGTTTACTGTTTGAACAGGGAGTAAATTCTGGCGCAAGCCCTAATGAATGGACAAAGCGTATTCTTTACCCTTAAGATAGCTTTACTCTTAAGATTATGGGCAATTAGAGAAAGTGGATTATGAGCGGTTTTGTATTCTTTGCTATCATTATTTTTATCGTCATTCCGATGATTAAGAATGCTGCCAAATCCACATCCACCAAGAAGCCAGCCAACAAGAAACCGGGCAGCAAGTCACGCTCTGGGTCCACACAGCAAAATTGGTCACAAGTCCAAGAACTTCTACAACAAAAAATCGCCGAAAAATCTAACAATTCAGGCCAATACCAGTACGACAAGCAACGCGCTCTACGTAACCGCGATGCCCATGGCCATTCTGCAGCACGACAAAATACCCATCAGCGCCTCCATTCCAGAGACGGCAATAAAGAAGTTTTTCCCGAATCTCATATGGCGCGTGTCCATAAACGAGATATGCGAGATCGTTCAGAGCGTAACCGCATTGAGGCCATGCTACATAGTAAGAAAAACACAAGTATCATCCGCGAGAGCAATAAAGGCGTAGAAGGCTGGGGTGTACGTGGTGATGCAAGTGGTGGTTATGGTTTGCTGTTTTTGCTCCTGTTTGGCCTCATCGCGTTTTTAGTGATAAGCAAGGTCGCACCGGAATTGTGGCCGGATATTATACGGAAACTGAACAATTGATAATTTAGGGACTTAACGAAGGGGTTTTACCATGGAAAAACTAACGAAGATTAAAACATATATATTGAAAGCCGCCATCGGCTTAGCAATTTTCATACCCGTATTTTTTATGATTGCAGCACTGGGAACTAAAATTGGTCTTTGGGGTTGGAAATTTGGGTTTGGTAAATTGACCGTTGGGTTTGGTCCAAAACTAATGATGCTCACATTCGTGGTCGCGCTAATCGCCTTAATATTGTCTATTGCCATAAAACCGCGCAAGGACTGGCTTATCGCCCTGCTCTGCTTGACCGTACCAATTGTCGGCATGGGATTTGGCAAAAATATAAAAGCCAAGGCCGGAAAGCTACCATTTATTCACGACATCACGACGGATACTCAAAACCCGCCTACCTTTACCCAAGCTATCATAGACAGGCGCGCCAAGTGCAGTAACTCACTTGATTATATCGGCGCAACCATTGGTAAAAGTGACAAATTGGTTTCAGCCGCTCAGGTTAAAGCTTATCCTGATGTTCGCACATTGGTGTTCTCGGATAGTGCAGATGCTCTTTACAAGCGTGCTCTTGCGACCGTAGATGCCATGGGTTGGAAACAGGCATCTGCCTCCGCAGAGACAGGTGTTATCGAAGCAACTGACAGTAGTTTCTGGTTCGGTTTCACAGATGATGTGGTTATCCGCATACAGGCGTCCGAAGGTGGCGGCTCAATCCTGGATATACGTTCAATTAGCTGCGTTGGCGGTTCTGACATTGGTGCAAATGCCGCACGTATTCGTAACTTCCGTAAGAAACTCGGAAATTAGAAATCTCCTTCCTCCGTTTACGGGGGAAGTGGGCGCCTCTTGGCGTTCGATGGGGGCACGCACATTTTGTGCGCTTCTGAATTTATGAGTACGTTACCTAGGACTGACCAAGCCGTGTATTGACCTCGACATATGTCCCGATAGGATCGAAGAACGAGAATGTACACAGATGGATGAGGCCAGTGCCGGCATAGTCCTTGACCGTCCATTTAATTGGCTCACTGACGAGGCGTGCCCCAGTAGTTTTGGAGCTTTTTTTGACCTTCTCATAGACGGCTTTAATATCCATACCCCATCCTCAAACCCTCCTATAAATCCAACTTGTAAAACATGCATACAAACCAGTCTACAAAGAAGGCGCGGGCTCATCCTCGTCCATATCAGGATCACCGTCCGCCGAGAGCATAACGGCAATCCACCGCGTGGTGGAAAATTGCGCCAAAACTATCATCAGTATCACGGTTAACGGCGCCGATAAAAACGCGCCGACACCGCCCCACATAGCCTGCCATAACACCAATGATAATATTACCACCAGCGCCGACAAGTTCATGCTGTCACCCATCATTTTTGGCTGTACGGTGTTGGAAATAACAAATTGCACGACAAACAAAAATCCCGCCATAGCCCCAACCATCAGCAGGCTGTCAAATTGCATCAGGGCAAACATGGCTGGCAACAGCCCGGCAAGCACCGAACCCACAACCGGAATGTAGTTTAAGATAAAAATTACCAATGCCCAAAACAGTGCATTGTCGAGACCAAATAGCTTCATCACGATAAAACTCAGTACCGTCATGATGACACTCATCAGGGTTTGAATACCCAAATATTTTTCGATACTGATACGGATACGGTTTCCAACTTGCGCCGCTTGTTTACGTTTCCTAGGGTCTGGCCACAAATCGTCCATTTTCTTACCAAAGGAATTTTGCGCTGCAAACAAGAACACAACATAAAGCGCAATAAATACAAAGCTCGACATCACGCCTTGCACGGACCGCGCAAACCCGCCGAGCAAAGCTTCGACCCGCGATGATAACCCGAACCGATCATTAAGCCCCTCCCAACTCCCATTGCCGAAGCGTTCGATAACCGGATTAAAAAACTCGCCGAGGCGGTGCTCGTATTCTTGGGCGTGAGCGGCAATATCAAATGCAGTATCGGCAATGATAACACCAATACCAACCATACCTGCGATAACGATTAGAAAAGCAATCCCCAGCGTTGCCATATAAGGTAAGAATCTTAATTTCGCGTCCAACCATTTGGCAAAACCGTCAATAATTAACCAAAAGAATACGGCCAAAGCAAAGGGTGCCAAAATATCCCGGAGCCAAAATAAAACCCATGCGCCGAGGACAAACGCCATAAATAAAAGACTTGCCCGTACTGTTCTATCCATAATACTTTCCTTTAAATGAGGTTTTACATTAGCGGAGCCTTCCCTCAATGTTAAGCGGAACCTGCAAAGAAAGGCAACGTGTTGATAAAAGTCAAAGTGAAACCATGCCAAATGGCAAGGCAGCAAAACTTACCGCATTACCAATAGAAATAGATTGACCCAGGCTGGGCGTTGATACGAATTTATCAAAACCGGGCGCCGGTAGAAATGGGCTTTTGAAATCCCTAGGCTATGCTAGTGTTAAAATTATTTGGGTTGGATAAATAATGACGGATAATGCAAAGGGCCCCCTTGACGGTATAAATGTTGTTGAATTTACCTCGGTTGTCCTTGGCCCATTGGCCTGTCAGACTTTGGGCGATATGGGTGCGGATGTTATTAAGGTCGAACCGCCTTATGGGGACACAAACCGCAGACTTGGACCTTATAAAACCAATGCAGATATGGCGGCATTGTATCTAACTTGTAACCGCAATAAAAAGTCTATCGTCTTGAATTTAAAAGACCCAACCGGCCATGAAGCGGCCCTGAAATTGTGTGAACGGGCCGACGTCATCGTTCATAACTTTAGACCCTCCGCCATGGTCAAGCTACACTTAGATTACGATACACTCAAAGCCACAAACCCAACCGTAATTTACTGCGCTACCTATGGCTATTCAAAAAAGGGCCCTTACGGCAATATGGGAGCGCTTGACGACAGTATCCAAGCAGCTTCTGGGCTGGCTGATTTAATGGGTCAAGCCAACACTCCTTTGGGCCATTCTGAACCGCGCTATCTACCGACAATTCTCGCCGATAAAACTACGGGCGGCAATGTAGTACAGGCCGTTCTCGCCGCTCTGTTTCACCGCGAGCGCACGGGAGAAGGTCAAGACATCGAGGTGCCCATGTTCGAAAGCATGGTCGCTTTTAATATGGTCGAACATCTTTGGGGGCAGACATTTGAACCACCGCTTGGTACTGCAGGATATTCGCGCTTACTTGCGCAGACACGCAAACCTTATCCAACCAAAGACGGGTTTTTGGCCGTGCTTCCCTATTGGAATAATCATTGGGGTACATTTTGCCAAGTGGCCGAAGTCCCACATCTGGCTCACGACGAACGCTTCGTCGACATGCAAGCCCGTACGAAAAACATCATCGATACATGTGACGTTATCGGTCAGGCTATTGCCAAAAAAACAACGGGCGAATGGCTGGAAATTTTTGCGCCTACTAATGTTCCCCATATGGTGATGAACCGTTTGGACGAAGTCAAAGACGACCCGCATTTGGAAGCCAGTGGTTTCTGGCAAATCCATGAGCATCCGACCGAGGGCAAATTGCGCATGGCAAGCCCGCCGGTTAATTTTTCCAAAACCCCAGCCAGTATTCGCGCACTTGCGCCAAGACTGGGTGAACACAGCGCCGAAATCCTGCAATCGCTCGGATATTCGGACGCAGAAATACGCACCATGATGGATGCAAAAATTACTAAAGCAGCGACATAGAGGAGACGACATGAGTAAAAATGTACAAGACAACAAACCAACACGCGGCAAAGAGGCCGAGGCTTGGATGAAAGACGAAATCGCCGCTCAAGAAGTGCGCTACAAAGCTATTGTTGATGAAATTGACGGTATCGAAGACGAGCGCGCCCGAAGAACATCCGCCTTATAATCTTTGGTGTACTGCTGATGATGAGTATTTATTCCTGCGCGCAGGTGTGGCGGGATATATGCAAACACACTATGAGCTGATCGAGCTAAACCGCGGTTAAATTATAGCCCGTTTTCTTCCAGGAACGTGTCGAACGCGCCCCAAAACTGACCTCTAGCCTCATCTTCTTCCAGCAAAATTTCATGCTTACACCCTGGAAAATTAGCAAATTTTGCGCCTGCCGCTTTGGCGAAATCTTCAATGGACGACGGTGTGACAATTGCATCAGCACCGCAGGCTGTTATCAAGGCCGGAATACGGAGATGCGCCGCATTATCGTTGACAAATTTCATAGATTTCATAGCTTCGGCTATCCAGCCAAATGTCGGTGGGCCGAGACGTAGGCGTTTGTGGTTTTCAAAATATGTGGCCCAAAGTTGATAGCGATTTGGGTCATTGGTCAGTTTATTATCGCGAAATGCAGGTGGTTGCCCATTTCGCGTCGCCTGAAAGGGCAAGTGATAGTGTTTCAGCCCAATCCAAGATAAAAACCGTATTATTTCTGACATAAATGGCGTGCTCATGTCCTGAAGCTCTAGCATAGGTGCCGTAAACACCGCTGCCACAGGGTTTAGCCGCCCACTTAGTACAGTTTGCATGCCAATCGTGGCGCCCATAGAATGTCCCATGACGATATGAGGACGCGGTAAATCATTTTTAAAAACGTTCGTAACAAAAGCAAGGTCGTCACAATAATCGTCAAATGTACCAACCCAACCTTTTAAAGGATCTTCAAGCAGCCTTGACGACAACCCCTGTCCGCGGGGATCCAGAATAATAACCACGAAACCTCTACCTGTTAACTCGTCAACAGTTTCAAAAAATTTCTCGATGAATTCCGAGCGGCCCGGTTGAAAGATGATGCTGCCGCGCGGATGATCGCGGCTCGGTTCAGCTATCATAACACGAAGTTTGACATCTCCGTGTTTGACATAATGGAAGCGAGCACCACGGGGCAAGTCCAACCCTTCAAGGCGAATTACATCGCCCAGTGTGATCTCAGTATCCATCTTATTCTCGCTTCAAATCTATATAACGCCCTTCGAAGGCTAACTACATTGAGCTGAAGATCTTTTGTAATCCCATAGCTACGGACATGTCGCCAGCTACTTTTAATTTTCCGGACATAAATGCCATCATTGGGTCAAGGTTACCCGATGCCAAAGAGATAAAGTCGTCTTTGGTTACGCTGATTGTGCAATCTGCATCATCATCATTACCTGTTACCTCTGTACCAGATGCATGAACTACGCCATCATCACCAAAATCAAATTTTACGGATTTATCAAGTCCGCCCGATTTGCCGATTGCTTCTTTCATTTTTGCTATAATGTCTTCATTTGTCATTTTTCTCTCCGGAAATGTTAAAATTGATATGCACTTAATTGCTTATATGCCTTATATAATGTGTGCTCATCAAAAATCCAGCACTGAATATACCCTATTCAGGCTTGCGAAATTTAAGTGTATACCGATCAGATTCGCCGATTTCTAAATACTTTTCAGCCGTAAAACCTTCCGGAGTTTCTTCCCCCTCTCTTGGCTTGCGGCTCACCGGCGGCAATGTCCAAACACCATATGGGTGATCTGCCGTATCTTTTGGATTGGCATTAATTTC
>JAJFFM010000064.1 GCA_021776675.1 Robiginitomaculum sp. | reverse complement strand
TCAGGTATCAATAATTTACCCATCAAAAGACCGCCCGGTGCTGCCATAAAGGAAGCAATGATTAAGAGCTTGCCGTCAACACCAAGGGACATATAGACAACCAAAACTGTGCCAGCGATAGAAGCCATACCGCAGGACATTACGGTGAACAATTGTGAGCGTGTCATGCTCTTAAGATAGGGAAGAATAGCCAAAGGGGCCTCGACCATACCAACAAAAATACTTGCGGCAGAGACAGTTGATTCGAGCCGTGAAGCCCCCGTAACAAACCGAACAACGCCGCCGAGAGTTTTAATCACCACATCCATAATACGCAGATGAAACAGGACGGCGAATAAAGTAGCAAGGAAAATTATGATCGGGAAGACCTGGAAAGCTAAAATAGTGCCGACGCCTTGTTTGCCAGCAGCAGGAGCAAATACGCCCTCCATTGTGCCCCAATTAGATAATTCGCCAAACACAAAATACATGCCTTCATTGGCGAACTTGATCACGTGAGTGATAGCGCCAGTAACTTTGTTGAGGATGGTT
Source organism: Robiginitomaculum sp. (assembly GCA_021776675.1). Taxonomy (GTDB): domain Bacteria; phylum Pseudomonadota; class Alphaproteobacteria; order Caulobacterales; family Maricaulaceae; genus Robiginitomaculum_A. Next base: position 8,847 of record JAJFFM010000064.1, on the reverse strand, counting down.
GTGCCAAGCGGAATGGCCAGTGCGAGTAAGGCTATGGCAAATTGCAGGCTTAATGTCCGCCCCGCATTCTTATAATTGATTTTGTCGCGTGCTTCGGAAAGCCAAACAGCAATTCCAAAAAAAACGACAACCCCGATAATGTTAGCAATAGGCATAATATCCCCAGTTTATTTCAAATTATTATTTATATGAATTATTTGGTAAACAGTATGCGCGGGGTAAGGGGTTTGTAAAGCGGCATAATAAAAAATATAAAAGTGCAGGCATCGTTTGCGATGGCTGACCCTTTTACAAAGAGACACAAAGTATCAGGGGACATTGAATGAAAGTGGGGGTTTCTGTTGCCAACTACCCGTGTAACGTCCGGAATTGATTTTATCAATTCCAGTGAAACGAGGTCATCGTTTACGATGTCCTGAGGATATCAAAGCAAGCACAGATGAAAAGTGCAGGGTTTCTGTTGCCAGCTACCCTGCGAAGCCCGCCTAACCGTCTGAAGGGCTAGGAGTTAAGGTCGAATTTACTCGAACTGCTTACGCAGCTAAAGCGAACTCTTCAGTGTTGTTATCATTAGCAACTACTGTAATTGGGCATTTATCGGTACCCATCCGGACGAAAGCTAACATTTTTACACGTCTGTCGATCCTATTTCGGCCCCATCAGAAACGGCTCCTCGTTCCTAAAAAGAATAAGGAAGAGCCGCTTGTGGTGGAGCCGCCGGGTACCGCCCCCGGGTCCAGCCCGCTTATTACATGCGCGTTTATCGTCATAGTCGAACAAGTCGACAGTACTTATATAAGTACCCTTGGGGCATAAGGGAAGTGTATTAGGTAAAAATTTCTTAGCAAAAAATTGGCCAAAAGCTAGCTAGTAAGTTGAATAAAACTTGTTGTAAAATAAATTGCCACAAAATTGCCATTATTCAAACGAAATACACTTGTGACGGTGATTCGAGCTTTAAATATTGTATGTTTTCCTTTAAGCGCTTCGCGGGGGGCTTGGTGCTGACAGTGAATATGAGGACATATGCCCAATAACAATTCAGGGAACAATCAAGTACAAGCGACAGTGATGCGTAGCCTAATGGCCGTAGGGACAGAGCGCGAGGCTAAATTCTATACGAATATCTTTCAAAGTCTGGACCCGGAGCGTTTTGCTCTTATTGTTATAGATCCGAGATGTTTGGCTAGACCTCTATTAGAAGCACTCATCAGCGACTTAAAAATATTGTCTAACTTGGGTTTGACGCCAATTTTAGTTGTGGGTGCATTACACGCCGATAGAACTAATGTAGGCATTCAAAGCCAACGGCTGTGCCAAGCGTTAGATAAGGCTAAAGTTAAAATGGCAAAGCTTAACTGTGCGTCATATCAATTTATTTCAGAAGTGAAGAAACAGGCGAAATCTGGTCATTTCGTAGTTTTAGAAATGACTGAATATAAAGTGGGCATGGACTTACAAAAAATTGCGGACCGTCTTAAGCCTGCGAAAATCGTTTTCCTACAGCCCTCTGGTGGTTTTCAAGTTGGCGGTAAACGTCTTGCCGTAGTCAATTTGGATAGTCCTGACAATTTTCCAACAAAGGACGCACTCAGCACGGGGCAGCAAAAACTTATAGAGATAGTTAAACTAATGATCGGGAGTAGCGATTATAAGTGCACCTATGTTATCGTCTCACCGCTTAATTTATTGTCTGAGTTGTTTACAGTACGCGGCGCTGGTACCATGCTCAGGCGTGGTGCTAAGGTAAAATGTTATAAAAGCTATAAAGGCGTAGGAAAACGTGCCCTCAAAGACGCGATTGAAACCGCTTTTGATCGTGTGCTCTTGCCAGATTATCTAAGGCGGCCAATTTCTAAAATATGTCTAGAGGAAAACTTGCGTGGTGGCGCCATTGTTACTGAGCTTGAGGGTATGTCGTATTTAAGCAAGTTCTGGGTTTCACAAGAAGCGCAAGGTGAGGGGATAGCCCGTGATATTTGGCAAGTTTTACGTAATGATACCCCTGCTTTTTTCTGGCGATCAAGAAATGACAACCCCTTTAACAATTGGTACATGAAGATGTGCGAAGGCATGCAAGTTAGTGGGGATTGGCGGGTGTTTTGGGTTGGTCTTCAGGCTTCCGAAATTCCAAGTGCAGTACTCGCTGCGGCCAATTTTGCACAAGATTTTAAACAAGAATAACGATTAATAAGAATAATAATTAATAAGGCTAGTTAATGCATATAACACATAATTTTGACGGCGGTAATATTGTCGTCTTATCAGCGGATACGCCTGAGAATATCAGCTTGGAAATCCGTAAGGACAACTGTTCTGATTTTTATCAGTGGTTCTATTTTCGCCTGAACGGTGCTGAGGGGCAAGACTGTGCCATGACCATCGAAAATGCTGCGGGTGCAGCGTTTAAAGGTGGCTGGGATAATTACCAAGCCCGCGCATCTTATGACCGCGAAGAATGGTTTTTAGTGCCAACTCGTTATGAAGACGGTAAATTAATTATTGAGCACACGCCGGAATTTGGTTCTGTGTATTATGCGTATTTTGCGCCTTATTCTATGGAACGTCATGCTGATTTAATTGCCAGCTGCCAAATGCACGCCGATGTACATGCATCCGTACTGGGTCAAACCCTCGACGGACAAGACATAGACATACTAACCGTTGGCGTACCTGCCAAGGGCAAGAAAAACATGTGGGTCACGGCACGACAACACCCCGGTGAAATAATGGCCGAATGGTGGATGGAGGGTTTCCTCGCGCGACTTCTAGATGACGATGACCCTACCGCACGGGTTCTTCGTGATAAATGCGTATTCCATATTGTTCCCAATATGAACCCTGAGGGTTCACGGCGCGGCCATTTGCGCACGAATGCTTGTGGTGCAAATTTAAACCGCGAATGGGGTGCTGCTACCATGGAACGCTCCCCGGAAGTGTTTTTAGTCATGGCGGCTATGAAAAAGTCCGGCGTTGACTTCTGTCTGGATGTGCACGGCGATGAAGCTCTGCCCTATAATTTTATTGCGGGCGCAGAAGGTGTGCCGAGCTTTACCAAGCAAGGTGCAAAATGGCTCCATGATTTCCAAGAGGCCTATAAGAAATTCAGTCCTGATTTCCAAACCGAACATGGTTACGGCGATACGCCAGCTGGTACAGCGAACCTAACCTATGCCACCAATTATGTGGCCGAGGAACACGGTTGTTTGGCGATGACTTTGGAAATGCCTTTCAAGGATAATGTAGATTTGCCGGACCCTGAATATGGCTGGTCGCCTGAACGCTCCGCAAGGCTAGGTGCTGATGTGCTTGGTGCTATGCTGGCTGTGGTCGACGATCTATAGCTCTTTCCTATAATTTTCATTTCTAGTCTTGCGCTTACGAATCGCGTAGTAAGGCAGAATGAAACAATATCTTGATTTACTAGCACTGGTTATGGACGAGGGTGTTGATCGCTCTGACCGTACAGGAACAGGCACGCGCGGTGTTTTCGGGCACCAGATGCGGTTTAATCTGGCGGACGGCTTTCCGATGCTAACTACCAAGAAATTACACCTTAAATCCATTGTCCATGAGCTAATTTGGTTTTTGGCGGGCGATACCAACATAAAATACCTCCAAGACAACGGCGTCAAAATATGGGATGCTTGGGCAGACGCCGACGGCGATCTCGGCCCTGTTTACGGCAAACAATGGCGCAGATGGGAAACTGCAGACGGCAATGTCATCGACCAGATGAGCGCGGTTGTCGAAGCCATCAAAACCAACCCGTATTCACGCAGGCATATTGTATCGGCGTGGAATCCCGCCGAAGTAGACGATATGGCCTTACCGCCCTGTCATTGTCTGTTTCAATTTCATGTGGCTGATGGTCGGCTGTCCTGCCAGCTTTACCAACGCAGCGCCGATATATTCCTCGGTGTGCCGTTTAATATCGCGTCCTACGCGCTCTTGACCCATATGATGGCGCAGATTTGTGGGCTGGAAGCGGGCGACTTTGTCCACACATTCGGCGATGCCCATATTTATTCAAATCACTTCGAGCAGGTGAAATTACAGCTAAGCCGCGAACCGCGCGGTCTGCCAACACTTACATTAAATACTGACGTTAAATCATTGTATGATTTCACCTTTGATGATGTAACCATCACAGGATATAACCCCGATAAGCACATTGCGGGTAAGGTTGCGGTCTAAACTTTTAGGGTTTCTCGCCGCCTAACAAACCACCAAATCACCAATGCGCCGACCATTTTGCCGACTATGGACATTACCACATTTGGCACGGTGAGCATCCCGTCCCTGATTAATTCTGCGCCGTAGAGAAATATGGTTGTATCAACGGGTGCGGCGAGGGCGCTAGACAGCAAAACGCGGGTTGAGAGCTTGTATTTTGAGAATGTAAACAACAGCCAATCTATGATTTCAGAGACGGCGAATGCTGCTCCGCTGGCCAAGGCAAGCTCTGGCCCTGCGGCCAGTGCAGTCAGGCCTAAAGCCACCGCCATGGCTATCAAGACTTCGTGGCCGATTTCGCGCTGGGCGAAATCACGCACCACTAGAACCAGACCCGTAATAATTGTTACGGGGTTAAAGGCCCACCCCGGCAATAACTCCCACATAGGCGCCCATGTAAATGACCAATTGATTAGGGGTATCAGCAACACATACAATAATGTGTATTTGACATAACGCAAACTGGTCGGATTCTTACTGATAAGACTATGGCTTGTTGTACCAGTTTCTTTTTTACTATAGGTGCTCATAAATAGTTGAATAACAGGAAAACCGAGAATGTCCACATACCCAAAGTTAAGTCTTATTGTTGCCAAGTCCTTGAACGGGGTGATTGGGGTGGACGGTGATTTACCGTGGCATTTATCGTCAGATTTGCAGTATTTCAAACGCATAACACTGGGCAAGCCGGTGTTAATGGGGCGTGTGACATGGGAAGGCCTGCCATTTCCTCTGCCGGGGCGACCAAACCTGGTGCTGACACGTGATCGCTCTTATAAAGCCAAAGGCGCAGAGGTTTTCCACGACCTAAAATCCATGATCGGGCGCGGGTTTGAACTAGCAGGCGCTACGGGAACTGACGAAATTATGATAATCGGCGGGGCAAAGGTTTATCTTGAGGCACAGAAATATGTCACCCGCATGTATATAACCGAAGTTGACGTCATGATAGAAGGCGATGCCCACTTTCCGGCGGTACAAGCGTCCGATTGGCAGCTAATATCAGAAACCCCTCACGCAAAAGGCCCAAAGGATGATTACCCGTTCACAGTCAAAGTATATGAGCGGCGTTAATCTGTCACCTCGTTGACCATTAAATTGAACGCAACTGATATCCTGTCTTTGTTACCCAGATAAGGTCTTACGCTGTGACGGAGCCACGAAGGGAACAACACCATCATGCCGGATTTGGGCTTGATACTGTGTTGTGCAGATTGTGGTTTGTTGTCTTGTCCGCGCGTAACTAAGCTTGGCATATACATGGCGTTCATTGGGAAACGCGGGTCTTCAACAATAAACTCGCCGCCCACATAATTATCACCCTCATGGCCGCTATCAACATAATAAGCACCTGACCATAAACATCCCGGATGATTATGCCCGTTATTTGCATGGCCTTTGCGGTTTATATTAGCCCACATATTGGCATCAAATTCAAAGTCACGTTTTCCGGCGGGATGTTCATCAGACGTATAGGGCGTGATACTGGCGATGGCAGTGTGTAATAGTGTGCTTGCCTCTTGCGGTGCCCAAGCCATCATGTCATCTTTGGAATGCCAGCCACCAAAATTGGATTTCTGAAGGCCAGAATCAGCTTTTTCTTGATCATATATCTTGGCTTTTAAACTTGCGCTCAAGGCCTCGTGATTATCAAGAACAACTGTGATGACAGGAGTTGCGAATAGAAATAGGCATTTTGTATCAATTTTGTCATTCATTTTTCGACCTCATTAGTTTTTGCTGTGAATATTCAGCATAATCGCTCTTGATATAATACACATTCACCCTCACATATAGGGGGAATATAAAAATGGAGACAATATGTCTGAAGGAAAAAGTCCATGGGGTAGTTCTGGGGGCAATTCTGGGGGTAACTCAGGTGGTAATAACGGCGGCAAGGGCAATAGTCCTTGGGGTAGCAGTGGTGGAAATGGCGGCGGCAACAAACCACCGCGTAAGCCGCAACAGCCAGCCGACTTGGATAATGTGATTAGAGGTTTCAAAGATAAATTCGGCGGTGGCTCTGGCGGTGGTAAAAAGGGTAAAGCGCCCGGATTTCCCAAAGGGATTGTTTTCTTAGCTGTAGCGGCCTTAACCGCATATCTAAGTATTTTCACCGTACAAGCTGACGAGCAAGCCGTCATATTGCGTTTTGGTGAATACAAACGTACAGTTGACCCGGGCCTGCATTTTAAGGCTCCTTTGATTGAACGTAAAATAGTGCGTTCCGTAACCAATCAGCAAGAAACCAAAATTGGCATATCTGGCAATCGTGATATTCCGTCCGAAAGTTTGATGCTGACCGGTGACCAAAATATTGTTGATGTGGATTTTACAGTATTGTGGCGTATTCAGGATTTGGAAAAATACTTATTCTTTATTGATGAACCAGAAAATGCCGTAAAAGCCGTTGCAGAAAGTGTCATGCGCGAAGTTGTCGGGCAAAATGATCTGGATTCTATTATCACAACTGGCCGTGATCAATTGCGCCAAACCGTACAGGAGCTCGTGCAAGTAACTTTGGACGAATACGGTGCGGGTATTCTTGTTCGCGATGTACAGTTTCAAAAAACCGACCCGCCAGGTGATGTTATGCAAGCGTTTTTGGATGTTGTGAATGCTGACCAAGAAGCCGAGTCAGAGATCAACAAAGCCGAAGCCTACCGCAATAAACAGGTATTGGAGGCTGAGGGTGAGGCTGCAAGAATGGTTCAAGAAGCCGAAGCATATCGTGACCGCGTTATAGCAGAAGCCAATGGTAAAGCTGAACGCTTCCGTCTGATTTATAAGGAATACAAAGCTGCGCCGCGTGTTACGCGTCAACGCATGTATTTGGAAACGATGGAGCTTGTGTACGGTGATGCTGAAAAAGTCATCGTAGATACTAAAAGCGGCTCCGGTGTTGTGCCATACCTTTCGCTTAACGAGTTAAATAAAAAGGGAGGTCAATAATGAAGTCCTCAACATTAACATTCGGGGCATTCGTCCTTATTGTCGGTGCGTTCATCACCTCTATGTCAGTTTTTACCGTCAATCAATGGGAACAAGCCTTGGTACTTCGTTTCGGTGAGCCCGTGCGTACAGAAAATGCTTGGCCGGCGGAACAAGATGCTGGCCTTAAATTTAAAATGCCGTTCATGGACAATGTAGTTGTCTTCGATCGCCGCAATCTTGAACTTGATATGGAACCGGAAGAAATTCTGGCATCTGATCAAGAACGTTTATTGGTTGATGCTTTCGTTCGCTACAGAGTGACGGATGTTCGTCAATTTTACGAAACTCTGCGTGATCGTGAACGCGGTGAAGGGCAAATGAAACGTATTATGGACTCGACCCTACGTGATGTGTTGGGCCGGGTTGATAGTAATGAAATTATTTCAGGTCAACGTGCTGGTTTGATGGACGAGATTGAAGCTATTGGTAACCGCAAGGCCAAGGAAGATAATTGGGGACTTGAGATTATCGATGTGCGTATACGCACGGCCGACTTGCCACAGCAAAATGCAGAACGGGTCTTTAACCGTATGCGGACTGACCGTCAACGGGAATCAGCTGAGAAAAAAGCACAAGGTGTCAAGAAAGCCATCACCATTAAAGCGCAAACGGATAAGACTGTGGTCGTGACTTTGGCCAATGCCAGAGAACAATCAGAAATCATCAAAGGTGACGGCGATGGTCAGCGTAACAAGATTTATGCGGATGCTTATAATCTTGATGCGGATTTCTATGAGTTTTACGGGACAATGGAATCCTATCGTTTGGGACTTCGCGAAGGCACAAATATTGTGACCTCACCTGATAATGACTTCCTAAGTTATTTGTCCAACCAACACGGTAGTGACTAAGCTTAGCTATGCCAAGTTGGGCTATTGTACTGATTATTGCTGTAGGTGGTGCTATGCTGCTTGAGGGGGCTGTCTATGCTTTATTCCCTGGCGGCATGAAGCGGGCTATGCGCGAGATGATGGATATTCCTGATGAGCAATTGCGCAGGGGTGGTCTGATTGTCTCCGCTATTGGTTTGATGATAATTGTGATGCTACTTCAGAGGTTTTAATTTCGGAGTTTTAGGGTCGTAAAGTTTGTGCCGTAAAATCTAAGTGCGGGAAATATGAGCATTATTTAATCTTTATTTGTGCACGTATTGCGCTATCGTATAGGTATATTGGAGATTAATATGATTTTGCGGCCTTTATTCACTGCCTTTGCATTTAGTGCTATCACTGTTTTAACAACACCAACCTTAAGTGCGGCACAAGAAAGACCACGCGATTTTGTAGAATTGTCCGAGAGATTGTCTCCGGCGGTTGTCAATATCTCTACGGCGCAAACCATTGAAATCGATACTGGTAATCAGGCATTTCCAAAGGGTTCGCCTTTGGAAAAGTTTAATGATTTTTTTGGAGGTGGGGGCGATGAAAATCGCATAGCCCGCTCACTTGGTTCTGGTTTTGTAATTGATAAGTCAGGATATATCGTCACCAATAACCACGTTATTGAAGGTGCTGACGAAATCGAAGTTGCATTTCCTAACGGCGCTACATTTGAAGCCAAATTAATCGGCCGCGATCCGTCAACAGACATAGCCCTTTTGAAAATTGAAGACAGCGA
>JAJFFM010000063.1 GCA_021776675.1 Robiginitomaculum sp. | reverse complement strand
CCATCTTGAAAGTCCGCAGAGGTTAAGTATTTTGGCGAAAGAGCAGTTAGGTTTGCGGCCCACACCTGTTACGCGGACATTGACATTTTCCGAAGCCGTGAAGGAAATTAAGCACCGTAAACAGAATGATACTGTAATGGTGGCGGGGGGCTCGCAATGAGAGAAACTACGCCAATTGCTTTGCCGGGACTTGCTTCGGATAAAACGTTTTTCGACAGTGTGCCAACTTTATCCGTTTGCGACGATGAAGCTCAATATATAAGTCAAGCTCGTGTGCGAATTATTATGGGCGTAATTGTGTTCGCGCTGTTTTTCCTAGTGCTGGTATCCCGTTTGGCGGAAGTTTCTTTGCTGCGTGCGCCAAAATCATTTCTGCCTATCGCTGCCAACCAAGTTAAAACCCGCGCTGATATCGTTGATCGTAATGGGGAGTTGTTAGCGACGAGTATCGAGACTTTTTCTCTGTACGCAGACCCGCGCAAGGTTTGGGATGCCGTGGCCTCCACTGAAGCGATTACCTCTGTGTTACCGGATATAGATCCTGCAATTGTCGAAGAGCGGTTGACATCTAAAAAATCATTTGTCTGGATCAAACGTAATCTGACCCCGGCTGAACGCCAATTGGTTTTCGCCCTCGGACTGCCAGAGTTAGGCTTTGAGATTGAACCCAAACGGGTATACCCGCGCGGGCGTCTGGCATCCCATGTACTCGGATTTACCGATATCGATCTAAACGGCACCGCCGGAGCTGAGCGAGCATTTGACGCTCAGCTATCCACCAAAGATGCGGTGCCTGTAAAACTGTCCATAGATATGCGGGTGCAATTCGCTTTGGAAGATGAACTGGGGGCGGGCATGGAGAAGTTCCGCTCATTGGCCGCGTCCGGTGTTATCCTAAATATCAAGACTGGAGAAATTTTGGCTATGGCATCTCTGCCGGACTTTGATCCAAACCGTTCTGCCGTAGCATTGTCTAACAATCGCCTTAATCGTGCCTCCTATCAATTGTATGAACTTGGCTCAACCTTCAAGCCAATTACGACTGCGCTCGGCTTTGAAACCGGGGTTGTTAAGGACGGAGAAAAACTAGCCGTGCATGAAAAGTTGGTTATTCAAAACAAATCAATAGTTGATGATCATCCGGTATATGAGCCCCTCGGTGTTTACGATATATTGGCAAAATCATCTAACCGTGGTGCAACCATTACGGCCTTACGCGCAGGTGGTGAAGCGCAGCAAGATTTACTCAGGCGCCTCGGCTTATTTGCCCGTGTACCTATGCAGCTGAAGGAAAGTGCTTCGCCTTTATATGCCAAAGAGTGGCAAGACATCACAACGGCAACTGTATCATATGGTCACGGTATATCGGTTACACCACTCGCATTGGCGACCGCTTTGGCGACACTGCTTAACGGCGGTGATTATATTGAACCGACCATAGAGAAACATAAAATAGGGCAGGCGATAAAATCGCGCCGTGCGGTTTCTGCTGCAACTTCACAGCACGTAGCCGATACCATGCGCTATGTGGTGACCAATGGCACAGGCAGGAATGCTGAGGTTGATGGTTATGAATTGATGGGCAAAACTGGCACCGCAGAGAAATTGATGAACGGCGTGTATGATAAGAAACGTCTGGTCACATCTTTTGTGGCGGCCTTTCCCTATAACGATCCCCATTATTTGGTATTTGTGACATATGATGAACCCAAAGCTTATGACGGAAGTTGGGGTTATGCCACGGCGGGTTGGAACGCCGCCAAGACGGCGGGCGCGGTGGTAGAACGTATTGCACCTGTGCTGGGTGTCAAAAAAATTGTGAAGACTGCTTCCCTTGAAGGCGAAAATATGGGGGTTACACAATGATGCTCTCTGATTTAATCGCGCCGCAAAAATTAACTGGGCCAGATGTGGATATCACAAGCCTGAGCGCAGATAGCCGCGCCGTGCAAGCGGGAAGTTTGTTTGCGGCTCTGCCCGGTACTGTTGCCGATGGTCGTGATTATATTGGAAGTGCTTTGAAAAACGGCGCGTCAGCTGTGCTTAGCTTGCCAGGTTTGGAAGGTATATTTGTACCTTATATAGCAAGCGACGAACCCCGCCAATTATATGCGCGGATCGCAGCACGCCTCAACGCAGGACAACCCGAAACCATTGTGGCCATGACAGGCACTAATGGCAAAAGCTCTACCATAGAATTTTTACGTCAAATATGGGAGTATGCGGGTAAAAACGCGGCTTGCTTCGGCACTCTCGGCGTGACGACAAAACAAGGTGTGGAACCTTTGAAGCACACCACACCCGACGCAGTTGCATTGCACCAAACTTTACAGGGTTTAGCGGGGTCCGGTATCACCCATGCGGGTATGGAGGCGTCTTCCCACGGCCTACAGCAATATCGTCTTGACGGTGTTAATTTGGCGGCAGTTGGCTTTACCAATTTGACCCAAGATCATTTTGATTACCACGATACTATGGAAGAATATTTTACAGCCAAATCCCGTCTGTTTACAGAACTTGCCCCCAAGGGCGTCCCTGCGGTTATTAATGTAGACGGGGATTACGGGCGGCGCATGGCTAAATTAGCGCAGGATGCAGGTTTAGACGTAATGCAAGTTGGTTGGTCAGGTGATGACATTCGTATTGCAGAATTATCACCGCGCGCGTCAAGCCAAAACCTAGAACTGGTTTGGGGCGAAAAACGCATCAAAGTCGAATTGCCACTGGCCGGTGAATTTCAAGTTTTTAATGCGGTCAGCGCCCTAGGCTTGGCGGTTAAAACAGGTGTTGCAAAAGATATAGCCCTAGAAGCTTTGACCCATTTGGTCGGCGTCGCCGGGCGGATGGAATTGGCGGGCAGAAAAGGCGTGGGCAGCACAGATGCGGGCGCGCCCGTATTTGTCGATTTCGCCCACACCCCCGACGGTCTAGAAAAACTATTACGTGGCGTTCGTCCCCATACTATGGGACGAATTATTGTTGTCTTTGGCTGCGGCGGTGACCGCGATCCGGACAAGCGCCCAAAGATGGGCGAAATAGCTGCTAGGTTAGCCGATATAGCCATTGTAACCGATGATAATCCGCGCACGGAAATACCTGCGAAAATTCGCGCGGCTGTCCTTATTGGCTGTCCGGATGCGCAGGAAATTGGCGACAGAGCAAAGGCGATTGCGCACGGGATTTCGCTGCTTAAACATGATGATTGTTTGGTCATAGCCGGCAAAGGTCATGAACAAGGGCAAATCGTCGGTGATAAAATTATTCCGTTCAGTGATGTTCAAATTGCCAAAGAGCTACTTTCTGCGGGGAAAGGGTCATGAACGTGCTTTGGACACATACACAGGCAGCGGCGGCTACGGGTGGTCGTGCGGTCGGCGAATGGTCGGTGAACGGTCTGTCTATTGATACACGTTCGCTGGGGGAAGGGCAGTTATTTATACCTCTCAAGGATATTCGCAACGGTCATGATTTTATTCCCCTTGCATATGAAAAAGGCGCGGCGGCGGTTATGTCCGAGCACGATATCAGACATGTACCAGCGTTGATTGTACCTGATAGTTTGAAAGCCCTCGAAGATTTAGCCATTGCCGCGCGCAAGCGTTCCCACGCCACGCGGATTGCGGTGACCGGCAGTGTCGGCAAGACCAGTGTCAAAGAAATGATTGCGGCTATATGCCGTGCGGACGGAAATACCCATGCCTCGATAAAATCATTCAACAATCATTGGGGGGTACCACTGACATTGGCGGGCATGCCTCAAAATACCGAATACGGCGTGTTCGAAATGGGCATGAACCACGCTGGCGAATTGGCGGCTTTGACGCAAATTGTTCGCCCAGACATTGCCGTTATCACTAAAATCGCGCCTGCACATCTTGCGCATTTTAAGTCCGTTGAAGATATTGCATCCGCTAAGGCCGAGATATTATCGGGGCTAACAAAGGACGGTGTGGCTATCCTGCCAAGGGACAGTGATTATTTCGAGATGCTAGCCGAGCACACCGGGCGGGTATTATCATTTGGTTGGCATGCAAATGCGGATGCTTGTATTATCGAAACGAAATTAACGCATACGGGTAGTCTATCGGTAGTTCGTATTGCTGGTCGTTATATTAATGTAGACCTTCCACTGCCTGGCAAGCATTGGGTCGAGAACGCCGCCTGTGCATTATTGGCAGCATTTCAAGCAGGTATAAGAATAGATACTGCCCTTAAAGTTCTGAAAAATATGCATAAAATCCGTGGCAGGGGCAAAATATATGAACTATCAATTGACGACAAGAACGTAACCTTAATCGACGAAAGCTATAATGCAAATCCAGAAAGCATGGCTGCATCTATTGCCGTTTTGGGGTTGAGCAAGGGGCGAAAAATTGCCGTGCTCGGGGATATGTTAGAACTTGGTGACAAAGAAGCTAGCCTGCATGTTCAGCTTCTAGCCCCTTTGCGAAACGCGAAAATCGATCAGGTACTTACCTGCGGCAAGCACATGAAAAACCTGCATAATGTGTTGCCGGGATCCATGAATGTTGGTTGGTTTTCAGATTATGAGAAATGTCTTGCGGGCTTGCTGCTTAAAGCCCAAGACGGCGACACAATCATGGTCAAGGGATCCAATGCGTCCGGCATGGGCAAACTGGTCTCTGAGTTAAAAAAGGTTTCTGAGCTAAAAAAGGTTTCTGGGCTAAAAGAGGTTACTGGCCTTAAACGGGTCAATGGACTTAAATCACACAATAATAAGAAGGAAGATGCCAATGCTCTATGAATGGCTGACAAAATTCTCTGACGATTTTCAATTGTTCAATTTGTTCAATTATATCACATTTCGCACAGGTGGTGCGATTATGACCTCCATGCTCATTGCGTTTATTTTTGGGCCGAAATTAATACACGCCCTCAAAATGAGACAAGGTAAAGGCCAACCCATTCGCGATGATGGCCCCGAGAACCATATCATTGAAAAGGCAGGTACGCCGACTATGGGGGGGTTGTTGATTTTGGTGTCCATAGGCATTTCGACCTTGCTTTGGGGTAATTTACGAAATCCGTATTTGTGGGTCGTATTGATGGTAACACTGAGTTATGGCGCTATTGGATTTATTGATGATTATCTCAAAGTATCGCGCCAAAATCCAAAAGGTTTCAACAGTAAAGTAAAGCTCGTACTTGAGTTCACTATTGCAGCGATTGCCGTCTATGTGGTCAGTATTACAGCCACTGGTGATACACCGCATTTTGGCACTGGTTTGGCTATTCCGTTCTTGAAATCTACGCTATTTGACCTCGGTATTTTCTTCATTCCCTTTGGCTGTATCGTTATTGTTGGTGCATCAAATGCTGTGAATTTAACCGACGGTCTTGATGGTTTGGCTATTGTCCCTGTGATGATAGCAGCGGCTAGTTTTTCCGCCATTGCCTATCTGGTTGGCCATGCGATTTACGCGCCGTATCTGGGTGTACCCTATGTGCCGGGCAGCGGCGAGATTGTGATTGTGCTGGGCTCATTGATTGGGGCGGGCCTCGGATTTCTTTGGTATAATGCTCCGCCGGCTATGATATTTATGGGCGATACTGGTTCATTG
>JAJFFM010000062.1 GCA_021776675.1 Robiginitomaculum sp. | reverse complement strand
GCCGAGGAGCTACGAGCCTCTGGCGTTCACTGGCTGAGCGACGCGCTGGCCGCGGTCCCTGGCGTCGTGGTGGCGCGTACGGGCGGCCCCGGTGCGGCGACCAGTGTCTTCCTGCGTGGAACGAATTCAAACCACACCTTGGTGCTGGTGGACGGCATGAAGGCCAACACGCCCAGCACGGGCGCGTACGACTTCAGCAAGATTCCCGCCTCTGCGATCGAACGCGTCGAAGTGGTGCGCGGCCCGCAGAGCGTGCTCTACGGGTCGGAGGCGATCGGCGGGGTAATCAACATCATCACCCGCAAGGGCGGCGGCGCGCCGCGGATCTCCGCTGCGCTCGATGGCGGCTCGTACGGAACCACTCGCGCAACCGCCAGCGCGCAGGGCGGCAGCGACACCATCGAATACGCGGCGAGCTTCGAGCGCCTCAACAACAGCGGTTTCTCGGCTGCCGATGCCGCCAACGGCAACACCGAAACGGACGGTTTCGGCAACACCTCCTTCACCGGCAGGGTGGCCATCGGCCGTGACGAAGGGTTCGGCGCGGAGGGTCGACTCGCCTACTTCGACGGCGAGACACGTATCGACGGCTACGACTTCAGCGCCGGCCCCATCGATGATCCCGAACAGTTGCAGAACTCACGCGAGGTTCTCGGCGGCGGCGCTGTTACGTATCGGCGCGGGATCTACGCCGGCCGTTTGGCTGCCAGCGTGTCCGACCAGAAGCTGGGCACGGTCGATCCAGACGGTTTCTTTACGGCGTTCGATCTCGACACGAAGATCACGGAGTTCGACCTCCAGAACGATCTTCGCTTCAACGCTGCCAACACGACGGTGGTGGGCATCGAGCACCGGCGTGAATCGGCGGAGACGCTTTCGACCTCCGACTTCGGGGCCAGCGGCTTCGACGAAGCCGTCGATACTACGGGCATCTACGGGCTGCACCGCTTCAATCGGGGGAACCTGCATCTCGGTGTCTGCCTGCGGTACACGGACCACTCCCGCTTCGGGAACAAGACCACGTACCGGATCTCGGCGGCCTGGGCGACGCCGTCGGGATTCCGCGCACACGGTTCGGTCGGCACGGCGTTCCGCGCGCCGAGCCTGAACGACCTCTACTTCCCGGGCTTCAGCAACCCAGATCTCCAACCCGAGGAATCGACGGGCTGGGACGCTGGCGTGGGCGGCACCTTCGCCAACGGGCGCGTCGGCATCGACGCCACCTGGTTCCGCAACGACATCGACAACCTCATCCAGTACCTCTTCCCGGCTGGAATCGTGAACGTCGGAGAAGCCCGGACACAGGGCCTCGAGTTCGCCGCCAACTGGCTGGTCCACGATCGAGTGCGCCTCGACGCCTCGTACACCTACACCGATGCTCGGGACGTGCGGACCGACGCGCAACTGCTACGCCGACCCCGCCATGAGGCCTGGGCCGGTATCCGCTACCGGCCCTCTTCCCGCGTCGATCTGTTCGTCGAGGGGCGCTACAAGGGCGAGCGGAGCGACTTCGGAACGCTTGGCACGGTCGAACTACCGGCCTATGCCGTGCTCAACCTCGCGGCCCAGTTCCGTGTACGCGGCGGGCTGGAATTCATCGGCAGGCTGGAGAACCTGACCGACACCGAATACCAGGATGTCTGGGGCTACGGCACCGCCGGCCGCACCGGATACGCGGGCCTGCGGTACGACTGGTCGAGCGAGTAGCCCGGCCCGAAACTACCGGGAAACGGGATCCTGCCGACTGCCGGCAGGATCCCGCCGCTCCGGTCCGAGTCGCCTCTAGTTCTGGAGTGCGGTCAGCAGTACCACCAGGGCTTCGTTACCGCCGTTCGTGCGCGACGTTCCGACCACCACGGTTTCGCCCACATTGATCCCGAACTGCGAGCTGAGAATACTCTTGGGGTCAGCCAGATGCGCGCGTGGCACGACGCCGTCGGCAGTGTCGAGGTTCTCCCAGAAAACCTGGCTGTGGGCCAACTCAAAACCCTCGACGAGCAGGGCGCCATCCTGGCGCGGATCTCCAGCAAACTTCAGTTGCACCAGAAATGAGCCGGCCTCGCCCATGGTCGTGCTGCCTGACCCGGACGTCCTCACCCATCCCGAGTCGATCATCTCGAACCCGGTGTAGGCGAGCATGTCGCGCAGATCTTCGAGCGCCGCCGTGGCGTCCGGAGGCAGATCGGGCATGCTGCCACTCTGGTTCGCCCGCAGCAGGATCACCCGGAACTCCTGGGTCGCCGGCGGCACATCGCGCTCATGCAGAAGCATCTCGTATTCCGCGTGGACCTGTGCCGGCGCGCGCAGCACGATGCCCTGCCGACCCATCGACTCGACCACGCAGCGCTCGTCATCGCCGCACACCTGGAAGGCGAGGGCCATCGCGTTATCAGGGTGCAGGAAGCGCGGACTGTAGACGCGCAGAATCCGCTCCTGCGTCGTGATCGCGCCGTCCCCCTGCGCGGTCACGGCCGGCGCATAGCCGATCATCAGAGCCACTGTTATCAGCAGACTGAGCAGGGTGACAGCGCTTCCATGAAATCGGTTCGTCGTT
>JAJFFM010000061.1 GCA_021776675.1 Robiginitomaculum sp. | reverse complement strand
AGAATGTCCGCAATCCCACGGCTCACGCGTAACGCAGAAGCGGGAACTGAATTCAGTAAAAATTTCAAATTATTCAATAAGAAAAAAGAACAATATTCTGCCTCTAGAACGTCTGGTAATATGGAAGCCGCGAAAGCACTTGCCTTGGAAATGGATCAATACTGGTCAAAGCTTGTTGAAATTGAACCTGTTTTATGGGATGAGGCGGTGCAGTCTCATGGCAAAAGTCTGAAACAACATGAGCTTTATAAAGAAGCATGCCAAATTACTGCTGTAGCTGCGCAAAAAAACTGCGTGGTAAATCTTTATCGCTATTTTTGTAAAAAGGACCGAGCCAGTAAAACCTATGTTTTTACCAAAAACAACCCCATTCTAAAAAATCGTGCAGAAGCTTTTCAAGGCAATGATTATTCCAAATCATGGCGTACACCCGAAGACCATGTGTTTGAAACCTGCGAGGCGACCCACGAGCCGGATACAGGGTTGTTATTGGAAGCCCGCATGGGCATCGAGGTCAATCTGGCCGCAGCGCGTGGGGCGCAAAACGAGCTGCATCTTCAGGCCCGCGAACGCTACAAAGCCTATCTTGCGTTAAGAAAGGCACAGGATGATGCCGGCGCATTGACCATGGCCGCAGGGGTGGACCGGATCTGGACCGAAGCCACAACCCAACACGAAAAAGTGCTTTCGCTCTTACAACGCGGAAAAGAGGTAGAGACGGAAATTTGCCGCCTGACGGCAGAGGCCTACCCTGATACGTGCACGCAGTTTTCAGTTGAAACCTGCCTCAAGCAATCCGAGCCTTACCAAAAACTGCTTTCCATGTCAGATGACAAGGACATCACCACCACACGCTATGAGCAAAGCTGGCGCAAACCGCGTGATCAAGACAAAGCAATTATCAGCGCCTGTTTGCTGGATAATTCTACAAATAAAGGGGTCGTGAAAACCATATCAGGGCGCGCTTTTATCGAGCGAGGCATAAAAACGTTACCAGCAAAAGTGGGTTCACGCGTGAAAGTGGGTGATAAAATCAATGTGGAGGAAGGCTCGCGAGTTTCGATAGAACTCTTTGGCAGCGGCCTTATTACCATTACCGAAAAAACTAGCTTTCAAATCCCTGAAACCGAATCTGCCCCTAGTTTCAAGGAAGAGTCTGTCGTTAAAAAAACCATGTCAGAGGCCTGGCACAAAGTAAAACATCTTCTTAAGGGCGATAGCTTCGAGATCAAAACCCCTACAGCCGTCTGTGGTGTACGCGGCTAATTTTGCTTGGAAAACTGCCTTATGGTTGACTGTTTTCTTTCGAGGTAAATGACTGGATGATGACAATATTTTCTATCACCATCCAAAAACCTACAATGTTCGTCTTCATTTAAAATAACACGATATAAGCTTGTCGTATTTTATATGAAGACAGGCAGTTTAGCTGTAAAAGTGTATACAATAGTGCGTACAAAACTGTGCCGATCAAAAGCGTATGATAATTTAAAGCTTTGATTTTACGGAGTAAATTTTTATAATAGCAAGATGAGGAAATAATACTGCTAGCTCATCGCCCGCTCCAGCGTATCATATTTAAGTGTAGAAAAATAGAGACGGGGTTCCGTCTGGGTGGGACTCGTGGCTTTTGTAAGCATCATTTATCTCTGATTAAAATGATGATGTGGATGTTTCTTTTAGTTGTAACTTCAATATTGTCCCTGGATTTGCGAGTTCTATGGTCAATATCCCACCGAGTTTACGAGCCCGTCCTTTCATGCTTTCTATACCGCGACCACTTTTGTTTTGGTCGCAGATACCGCAACCATCATCTTTGACTGTAATGCGTAAAGGTAGATCGCTCGTGGTTTTCTCAAGCGTGATGCTGACATTTTTGGCTTGAGCGTGACGCTGAATATTAGTGAGAGCTTCTTGCAATATTCTATAAATGTGCAGGACGGCTTCAGAGCCAAACCCTTCGGCAGGTTCATCAAGCAGGTTTTCCCAATGAAATTTGATACCTTCCGCTGCCAGTCTGGCTCTGGCACGTTCTTGGAAAATCGCCAGGGCGGTATCCAGGCTTGTTCCCACATTGTCCAGAGAATCGATCATCAGGCGTAAATCATTAAGGGCATTTTGAATATCCTGGTCCATCCGGGCAATATTCGATTTACCACCGCGCACGGATGACAAAAGAGACACCAGCTGGCCGCCGACACCATCGTGCATATCGCGCATTATCCGGGCACGTTCGGCAAGCAAAGTTGTTTGCGTTTCACGGCGGCGCAATTCTGCCTGCCCGACTAAAATCTTATTTTCAGCTATCTGTACGGCCTTGTTCAACTGGGTGTTACTGACCATTACAGCATCAAATCCTGACTGGGCCTTCCGTGCCAAAGACGCGAGAAAAGCAAAGGGAAAAAACAAATTTGCTGTGGATACCAATGCGCTTCCACGGCCAAAAAACTGCATCATGACCACATCAAAAAATGCGGCTGCGGCAACCAGAGTAAATACAAAGACCTCAATAAAGACTTCCTTGCCACAATTTAAATAATAGGCAATCAGGCGAATGCCAAGCAGAGGGACTAGCATAAACGTCATCCAAAGGGCGGCCTCATTGGCCAGTACGGCACCAGATACACCCTTAGGCACGCCCTGCGAAAATGTTAAGTATATGCTGACGGCACTGGCCAGAAGAAAAATCACCCAGGTAATTTGCCAAATCCAGCGTTTTACCTTTGAAGGAACGGGTCTATCCAGCCCCAGCCAAATTTTTCTATGACCTGTGGCAGCAAAGACAGAAGTCCACTCCAGGATAAAACACAGACTTGATGCTAGGGTGCCCCAAAAAAACATCATAAAGAGCGCATGATTTACGCGTCCGGGGATCCAGGAAAGCGGCAACACCTCTACAGCCGTCGTGCCCGCCCCAAAAACCATGAATATAGCCAGAGCGTAAAGCACGCTACGGGCATGAAACAGAAATACACCCATTACACAAAGTAGTGCCGTGAAAAGACTAACCACAATATGAAGGGTGGGTAAATGCACACGGGTCAAATTGATAGTACTATGGGCCAGTTTTAATTCTTCGTATTCTCCGATGAAAAACGGATCAAGCAGTTTTTGTCCAATTTGTCGGGCCACAATAATTTCCATAGACGCGCCAGCGCTTATTTTTTCACGGGGCAAGCGGTGCAAGTGGGCCCATCTTTTATATCGACTTGTTGGCATGATCATCTGTCCGCGCCCAGCTACCCATTTGCCGTCAATAAATACCGCAACGTTTTCGAAAACCTTGGGTATCAAGATGGTCGGATCTTTTAACCGCGTATCATCTGGGTGCAGGGCAATGGTGTAAACTCCATAAGCAGGTTGGCAACATGCACCATATGGCAGGCTGACATACTTTTGCGACCCTGCAATAATATCCCGAGGTGTTGGGGTGTTGCTTTCACTATAGGTGGCCTCGGATATCATCCGCGCCTGTAAATTTTGCAAGGGGGTGGCAGCCAGAAACATGGCACTTATCATTATACCCAATGCAATAAAAACACCAAATGCCTGCAACAAAGAAGCCCTTGTGCGCGGTGCGACAGGATTGCGGGGTGAGTTATAAACGGATGAGACCATTTTGCATTGCTTCAAATACCGCTTCGCCGCGAGAATTCACGGCCAGTTTTTTATAAAGGGTCGTCGCATATTCCGAAACTGTGCTGGGGGATATGGACATTTTTCGTGCAGCCTCTTTATAGCTAAAGCCTCGGGACAGATACTGCAAAAGCTCCAGCTCCCGTGGGGAAAGTCTGGAGTTGATTTTTGCGTGTTCCCCTAACCGGGCTTCTGCTTGGTAACTTTGTAGCAGATAAGCGGCTGCACGCGCACTAATAGGGGCACCGCCGTCTAGCACAGAGCGGATCGCTTCACCGATTTCTTCTGCGCCGCTATCTTTGAGAATAAATCCGTTTGCACCAGCGTCAAATGCTTTAAGCACGCTGTCCCTATCACCAAAGACCGTAAAAATCAGTACCCGCATATCCGGGCGCGCAGCCCGCAATTCAGCAATCAAATCAATGCCTAACCCGTCAGGTAACCCGATATCAAGCAGAGCCAAATCTATCTGCGCGAAATCAGCCTTTCTGGCATGTTCAAGCGAGCCAGCCATATGATGGATGTTGACGCTCTTAACGTCCCTGATCATTTTTTTCAGGTTTTCGCGCAACTGAACATCATCTTCTACAATCAATATCTGTGTCGGTTTGCTTTGCATTAACTTTCCATAGACTTTGCCACTGCTTCACCATTCGTCCTTTGGTGTTGGTATCGACAGTTATTCAACATAACAATACCCATGCCAATCCCTGTATCTACAGGGATTGTGACCCCTGATCAACGCCAATATAGCTTCAACATACTCCACCAGTGGGGCAGTTTAAACGTAAAACAGGAAAAAAACATGAAAACAATTATCATAACCCTAAGTGCTTGTATTGCTTTAGGTGCTGGTGTCAGCGCAAATGCTAAGCCTCTACACAAAACGGTAAAATATGCTGCCAAATATGCTGCCGGTGGCCAGTGGAAATTGAACCCGAACAAATGCCCGGATTTGGTGGAAGACAGACGTCAACGTCGGGCCATGCGCCGCGACGAGGCCCATACTTATGGGCTACGAGATGTGATAGAGGATTGGAATGAGCGGGAAAATGCGCGTCAGGATGAAGCCGTGACCAACTGTCCAGCTCGCGCATGGGAATGGGTTGGCCCTCGCTATCGTCCGAAACACCATGCGCCGCGCCCTGTCTCGGGCCGGATTTTTTACCATCCACAAAAACGTGTCTACTACCGTGCTCATGGCAAACGGCGGATCGTTATCCGGTTTTAGAGCAATTTAGGTATGTGCTTTGTCGACATATAGGCTCTAGCACCGACAATTACTCACCATAACAAGGTCCATGCCAACCCCATTTTGCCAACCCCATTTTGCCAACCCCCATTTTGCCAACCCCTGTATCTACAGGGATTGCGTCCCCTATCAACGTCATCATAGCCTCAATGCACTCCATCCGTGGGGCGATTTAAACACAAAACAGGAGCATACCATGTCCAATATCAACACCAAGCCGTCAGTTAAACTTTTAGCCACCGTATCAATGGCAGCATTGCTCGGCGCCGGGCTTAGTACTGGTTTGGCTATGCCAGCCCATGCAGCTCCGAACGCGGTTGCTGATTGTAACTCCACTGCACCAACAGGAGGAGCCAATGCAACACAATGCGGGGTTGGCGCCGATGCAAGCGGCACGAATTCGACAGCCATTGGTTTGAATGCTTTGGCGAGCGGTGCAAGTTCCGCAGCCCTTGGCACGGGTTCTGTTGCTAGTGGAGCAAGCTCTACGGCTCTCGGCGCAAACTCTTTTGCCACCGGAGTCGACGCCACAGCTCTTGGCCAAGGTTCTATTGCTAGTGCATTGGGCTCTACAGCTATTGGTCAAAGTTCTCAGGCAACCGGAACAGCCTCTACTGCTCTTGGTCAAGGCTCTGTTGCCAGCGGGTTTAACGCCACTGCACTTGGCCTAAATTCCAGTGCCACCGTACTTAACGCTACTGCTCTTGGTGTAAGTTCCTCTGCTGGCGGTGTTGCTTCCACAGCTCTTGGTGTAAGTTCCAATTCCTTCGGAGAAAATTCTATAGCGCTTGGGATGCTCTCAAATGCCAGCGCAGTAAATTCCACCGCTCTTGGCACTAACTCTACTGCTAGCGGAGACGAATCTACGGCTCTTGGTGAGAGCGCTGAAGCTAGCGGAACAAACGCCACATCTCTTGGTCGAAATTCTAGCGCTACTGGATTTAACGCTACCGCACTTGGCCAAAATTCAACGGCCAGCGGAGTAAATGCCACGTCCCTTGGTCGCGCATCTACTGCCAGCGGCATCAGCTCTACTGCACTTGGTGGCACCTCTAATGCCAGCGGGCTTAGTGCCACAGCCCTTGGTGCGAACGCATTTGCCACTGGAGACGATTCCACAGCTGTTGGTGCAAATTCTAATGCCAGTGGAAATTTATCCACAGCGCTTGGTCGAGGCTCTATTGCCAGTGCTGTTAGCTCCACTGCTATTGGTGAAAATTCTGAAGCCAGCGCGGCCGGAGCAACCGCGATTGGGCGTAATTCATCGGCCGGGTTTACTAATTCCACAGCTATAGGCGTTGGCGCCACAACGCTCTTTGACAACCAAATCATCCTGGGCACAGCCACCAATACAGTGACATTACGTGGTCTGCCCTCTGCGGCCAGCCTAGCCGCCCAGGGCGCGGTGACCGGTCTTGTTACAACGGACGCAAACGGCAATCTGGCCTCTGATGGCGGCGCCCTGCAAACCAGCGTCAATACCAATACAACCAATATCGGAACCAACACTGCGGGCATCGCGACCAACGCTACAGGCGTCGCAACAAACGCGACCAATATCTCTACCAATACCGCAGGCATAGCCACTAACACTGCTAGCATTGCAACAAATACGGCTGGCATTGCAACAAACACGACAGCGATTACGACAAACACCGCGGGTGTGGCGACGAATACAGCTGGGATTGCAGCGAACGCAACAGATATTGCCACAAACACGTCAGCTATCGGCGGTATTGCAACAAACACTACGGCTATCGCGACCAATACGGCGGGTGTATCCACCAATGCGATGGCCATTGCCGGTATTGTTGTTGATACGGCCGCTATCGCCACCAATACATCTGCAATTTCTGCTAATAACACTGCTATTTTGCTGAACACCGCCGACATCAATACAAATACAGCTGGAATTGCCAGCAATCTTGGGTTGATTCTTGGTAATACTGCGGCGATCAATGAGCTGCGTGAAGGTCAGGCGGCCCTTGCCTCTATTCCTGATTTGTATTTGCAGCGCGGCGAAAAGTGGACGGTCGCAGGCGGTCTGGCAGGATATGATGATGGTTATGGTGGCATGGAATACGGCTTTGGCGGTGGTGCACAATTTCGCCTCGGTAACAAAGACAGTCATGCCTCATTCGGCATAGTAGCCGCAATTTCCGGCAGCACCTACACAGCCCGTTTACAAGCCCGCATTGGAGGTTGATTTGAAGATAGAGTTCGGAAACGTTTTTCAGGTTTCCGAACTCTACTTTCTGTCAATAATTGTAAAATACAGTATATTAGGGTTTTGCATTGTTTTTCGGTCAAGTTGAAGTGCCCGAGAATTTGTTGTGCTTGATTATTGTTTATTGAATATACATACAGCAGCTTAGGCATAAAAAGGTGTGTACAATTGTAGGTACAGGGTTTTAGCAATCAGGAAATTATTACAATTTAAAGCTTTGATTATTCTACATAAATCTCTATATTCAAAAGGCGAGGAAACAAACCTGCTAGCTCATCGCCCGTTTCATTTTATCTTTATTTGGTAAAATTAGTATGGAGACGAGTGTTTTTACTTTACGGTTTCCCAACCCAGCATAATGAGTTTGTTTTCATCTTCGCTGCTTAAGGGGTCGCCGGAAATTATTGTGTCTATTATCTGGTTTACAATTTCTGCGGATGTACCTGATGCGGTTTGGTAGCCTTCGACGTCATATCTTTCCGCTTGGTTGAGCGTCAATATATTCCAATTTGTTTCGCTTCGGCATGCCACACCGCGTAGAGCAGAGGCTTTACTTTGTGCCTGAAATTCTCGACAATACTGCCCGTCCACGGTTTGAAATGTCAGGGTTGGTTTAATAGCGATGTCAGCATCATTGTTGAAACGGACTTCTACAGCACTTGGTCTGGATTCCAAAACGTCGTAAAGCGGGCTTGAAGTGGTGATAGTTCCCGTTAGTTGCGCATAGAGCGCACCGCTGTCGCCGGATGCGACTAACGTCCCCCGACCTACCGTAAGGCCAATCATCATGGCCAAGGTCGCCGCCAAAGGTGCCGCCCATTTTGATACTGAAAATGTGCTGATACGCGCTCTAAATGGCACCACATTATTTGTGACAGGTTCATCGTCAAGTAGCGCTAGAATTTCGGCAGGTATGGGTTCATCGGCTATATCCCCATATGCGGCTTTGACAGATTGGTCTGCCATATCTAGAGCGGATACGCGTTCTGCTATTTTTGGGTCATCTGTAACAGCAGCCTTTACCGCAGCCATTAATTCGTCGGGCAGTTCGCCGTCAAGATAAGCTGATAATTGTTCCTCTGTAAATTTCATGTCCTTATGCCCTAAATGCTTGGGTGGGAGAAAATGGTTTTCCGCCGTCTGAAAATTGGTTCGCTAAGTTTTTGCGCGCTCTCGCGAGTCTGCTCATAACCGTACCGATGGGTGTACCCAATATCTCGGCTGTGTCTTTGTAAGAATACCCTTCAATGGCGACTAGGGATAAAGCGGCACGTTGATCGTCTGGCAAATTATCCATCGCTGCTTTTACTTGCTTCAATTTTAGCTTGTCCATTATCTCAGTCTCACTTTCAGGACGATCGTGTATGGTAATGTCCTGCCCTTCGACAGCACGTTGCCTCACTTTTTTCGCACGGATTTCATCAATCCAAATATTTTTGCAAACGCGAAACATCCATTTTCTCATGTCTACATCTTCTGGTACTCCCTTCTTGAGCACCCTCTCTACAGTGGATTGTAACAAGTCGTCACCGTCGGCTCGGCTACGTGACAACGATATAGCAAACCGCCTTACATGCGGTAGCGCATCAAGCATTTCTTGGCGGGTATTGCTGCCGTTACTTTCCATACTGCTTCACTTCATTGACGTTTCAAAGACTGTATTTATTCCGTATAAAGTAAAAATCTTTCTGAATGGTATTGTTTTTCAGATTTCTGGAAATAGTTTTAATCAGTAGGCGCTTGCCCTGTGCCAGTTAGGGGGCGAATAAGACCATTTCCATATATTGGGTCAAAGCCAACGACGCCTAAATCTTCGGCATTTACTTTGAGTTTTTCCAATAACGCCTCATTTACATTTTCGGTTTGAGCGCCCGATATGGCCAAGACAACGGCTACAAACGGCGATGCGAAACTTGTACCGCTCGATGACTGATATGTTTTTGTGCCCGCCGCATTACGGATGGCTACACCCGGTGCAGCAAAATCAATATGTTTGCCTCGGTTTGCGTAACGGTAGACGGCATTGTTTTTATTTACGGCTGTAACAGCAATGACACTAGGGTAAGCGGCAGGGTAAAGAGGTTTTGCCGCTGGCCCTTCATTGCCGACGGCGGCGACAATGATCACCCCCTTATCATTGGCGCGATTGATGGCGGATTCTAAAATTGCATTGGACGGGCCGGCTAGACTCATATTTATAACTTTAACACCGCTATCAACCATCCAGTCAATTGCCTGTACGAGATTTTGTGTTGTCGTTGTTTCTTTACCCATAGGCGAGTTGAAAAACACGGATGCAGCATATAGCTCTGCCTTGGGAACAAGGCCGTTATAGTCTTCTGACTGCCCGACAAGAATTGAGGCGACGGAGGTGCCATGCTTTGGCCGTTTAAAATCAAAAGACACAAATTCGCGGGTCATGATATTGGCATTATTAAAGACATTATGGTCAGCGCGAATAGCTGTATCAATCATACCGATTTTTAAACCCTTGCCCCACTTAAACCTTTCGGCATTAAAAACAGAACTTGGTAAAATGCCATTTTCGTTGCGGGTGGCACCTTTGTTTGCACTAGCCTTGTCTCTTTGTCCGCTTTTTGTTGTGTAGAGATGATTATAATCAACAACAGAATTTGGTGCCAATGCGGAAATGTCAGATTGAATTTGTTGGAGATCAAAGCTAACAGGTGGTTCCAACCGGGCGATAGTTTTTTCCAATCCCAGTAAATCTTGTTCTTCTCGTATATGATAGCCTCGGTCGGATAAGGTTTCTAGGTCGTTAGGGTCAATCAGAGCTAAAAATTCTCCCGAGAGGGAAAAATTTCCAACCTCGTCGCTGTCAAGGATGAAGTCTTCCCCGTCGCGAATTTCAAAACTTTCAACATCCAAACTGGCATTACTGTTAAATTTACCTTCGAACTCGTCGCCACTTTCAACATTATCCTCAGCATCTTCCTCGGTGTCATCCTCGACATCGTCTTCAGTATCATCCTCGACATCATCCTCGACATCATCCTCGACATCATCCTCGACATCATCCTCGACATCATCATCAACGTCATCCTCAACATCGTCCTCAACATCGTCTTCGACATCATCCTCAACGTCATCCTCGACATCGTCCTCAACGTCATCCTCAACATCATCCTCAACGTCATCCTCGACATCGTCCTCAACGTCATCCTCAACATCGTCCTCAACATCGTCTTCGACATCATCCTCAACATCATCCTCAACGTCATCTTCAGTATCGTCGTCAACGTCGCCTGGATCTTCTTGCGCATAACTTGAATGTGATATTACCGCACTACTCACGCCTACCGTGAAAATACTGGTGAGCAGATAGAGTGTAAAGTTTCGCCAAGTTGCCATTATCTTTTCTATGCGCCTTTAAGTCGTTTAAAATTTAGCCCCAATGCTAAATGCCGCAATGTTGCGATTGTAATCTGCAGAGGGAAGGTTTGAGGAATGAATAGCGCGTTCCAACTCTAACTGAGCATAAAAAGTTTTGGTTAGCGGAACCTCTAACTCCAACTGGAAACGATTCCGGTTATCATCACGCACCACGCCAATTGACGGTGTGATGTTATCATAATCGCGTTTTTCGTAACGCCACCCGACTTTAAGCTTTGTTTTGCGCCCAAACATATCCAAGCGCTTAATATAGCGAAGCTTTATTTTATGAGCGCCGTAGTCAAATTCATCCGCATTTGCATCGCTATTTTCATGGCTATATCCGGTTTGAATATATTGGCGGACACCATCTAAGAAGAAATAAATATCAGCTCCGCCTTTGTGTACATTTGCATCCCTTGTCGGATTGCTCTTAAAGGCCTTATCTGCATAACCGTAAAATCCACGTATATAAGCCTTCTTGCCAATAAACCCAGATGCGTAAGGCGATATTTGGTTGAGGGTCAAAAAATCACTTTGGTTCAGGTTGCTATTGGCAAATTGATAAGAAACGCCCGCTTTAAAGTCGCCAAAATCATGCTCCAATTTTGTCGAAACCAAATGGGTCAGCACATCAAATTTAGAAAATTCTGCGTGGGTCGTGGTTGATAATTTATAGCGAATATCAAATTCGGTGTTTTCACCAAATTCTTGCTCAAACTTTACTTGCGCGCTTAACTTGGCCGAGACATCACTTGTCCCAACATTTACATCCAGTTCACTGACCGAGACATTACTGTTGTAACGTGCGCCAGCATTCACATGAAAGCTTAACCCCGAGACTATCGCTTCAAGTGGTGTCGTCTCCTGATTACCATTGCGGCCATCTTCTTGCGCCAAAGCAGGGGTTGAAAAAACCGACATCGCGGCGGCCATGAATAAACTCGTTTTGTATAAATTATTTGTAAGCATTGTTTTATCTAACGTCTCTATGTAAATATTTTATGAGCAGGATTGCTCCAGAATTGTTTTATATACTCAGCACGGCGGCGCGAACACATTGGACGTAATTGGCTTTATTAAAGTTTGCCTTAAAATCATGACCAGCACCAGTAACAATTGTCATTTTTATATTTGGCTTAATGTCTCGCAAAATAGAGAGCTCTATTATTGATTTTGTCCAATTTTGCGCTCTTCTCATACGGTTGCGTCCTTGATTTTGGTCAATTGCAACACTGCGGTTCAAGTTTTTGTCTCGACGGTTGTCTTTTTCGCCCACAATAATTTCAACCGGAAATGATAGTAGTCCTTTTGGGTATAATTGTAAATTTTCAAACTCACCGCTCGTTTTAAGGCCTTCCGGGTAAGCAGTTTTTGCATCAGGGAAGGTGTACCAACCAGGCGCCATAAGTACTAATTTTTGAATGCGTTCCGGATATAACATCGCATAGCGATGGGCAAATTGGCCGCCGCCTGAATAACCGCTTAGTGTTATTTTTTTTGTCTCAAACCCATATTTTGTTTCTATGTCTTCAAGTATAAGATTTAAGGCATCGCTTGGCCTAAGGCCGGCTGCGTCTTCCCGCAGGATTTGGAAATGTTTAAACCGTTCTTTTGTAAACAAGGGCACAACTAAAACCGTATCACTTAAATCAAAACGTTCGGCAAATTGCGTGCAGTGCTCAACGGCATTTCGTGTAATCCCGTGTACGCTCACCAATATAGTTGGCCGCTC
Organism: Robiginitomaculum sp.; assembly: GCA_021776675.1. Classification (GTDB taxonomy): domain Bacteria; phylum Pseudomonadota; class Alphaproteobacteria; order Caulobacterales; family Maricaulaceae; genus Robiginitomaculum_A. The sequence goes on along the minus strand of JAJFFM010000061.1, from coordinate 1,344 downwards.
AGAAATGGTTTTTGGGACATAAATATAATAGGGGCAGGCCTCATCACCAGATGTAGACATTGCCATGATTTTGTTTCGTTTCAATGTGGTTTCCATCGACTTATCCTATCTGTTTTTGATGAGCGTTTAATGTGTGAAGTGTCGGTTTATTGTGATCCGGTGTTTGCTTTTGGATTTTACCATTTTCCAACTGCCAAACTTTATTGCAAAGCGCGAGTAAAGCATGGTCGTGACTAGCGGCAATCACTGTGCCCTCGAAATTTTCTAAAGCTTTGTAAAATGCAGCTTTCCTTTTTTTATCAAGATGGACATCAACTTCGTCCAGTAGCAATATTTTTGGTTGCATGAGAAATGCGCGCGCTATGACGATTGCGGAAATCTCCCCGCGAGAAAGGTTGGCGCCGCCTTCACGCACAGTTCGTCCTCGCCAAAAGGCTGATTTTGGATTGTCTACATCCATGCCTAGCGCCAAAAGCAATTCCTTGCTGGCATCTATATTTATATGGTCACTCGCATAACACAAATTTTTCTCAACCGTACCTTTGAACAATGGATCGCTAGAGCTGGCCAATGTTATGGTGCGGCGCAAACTGCCAATCCCGTATTTCCCCAGAGGTTTCCCGCCAAGCATAATTTGGCCTTTTTGCGGCTCGTCCAAACGCATAAGCAGCTGAAGAAGCGTAGATTTCCCTGAACCGTTGACACCCAGTAGCGCAATTTTATCGCCGGGGTTTGCTTGCGCGGTTATGCTTGAAAGAGCAGGCGGAAACTTCACCGAAGATAGGCGTAAAGCTGTGCGGCGTATGCGGGACCTTTGTCCTTTACTCGGCGGTGTAATAAGTGGGCCTAAATTGAGCAGATTATCAATTTTTTCTTGGGCAATTTGCGCCCCGTGCCAGTATTCATACACGCGCCCAAAATCATATAAAGCTGGCGACAAAAACGTAACCAAGGCAATTGCTGCTAACAAATCGCCTGTTGTAATTTGTCCCGATTGTATGCCCATCGCCCCGATAAGTGCAGTCAATATAAGAGCAAAACTGCTGACTAAACGTGTTAGTCCGCGGAGCAGGCCAATATAACTAGCCCGTTCACGCATGGCAGTTTTAAGCTTGCGTGATTTTCTTTGAAAGTCCCGACGTTCAACCTGCCGTTTCGCCAAAATTTGGATGATTGGCATGGTCAGCATTTTTTCTGTAATGCCCGACGCCAAGACGGAACGACGCTTGCGGGCTTGCCTAACCGACGCGTTTACGAATTGCCCAAGCAAAAATGCACAGGTGCCGCCCAACACAAATAATGCCGTTAGTGCCGATGCAATATCTACATTGATAAAATACAGTG
>JAJFFM010000007.1 GCA_021776675.1 Robiginitomaculum sp. | reverse complement strand
TCGTCGAGCGGCTCGATAAAATGTGCATTCCGGTGGTTAAGCCTGCGGGTGGCCATGCCGTGTTTATTGATGCTCGTGCTTGGTTGCCGCACATTCCGCCTTTGGAATATCCCGGCCAAGCGGTAGCATGCGCGCTTTATGAAGTCGGCGGCATTCGTGCCTGCGAAATCGGTACGGTTATGTTCGGCCGTCAACCAGACGGTTCAGAAATCCCTGCGCAATTGGACTTGGTACGCCTCGCCATGCCGCGCCGCGTCTACACCCAAGCCCACGCAGATTATATCGTAGAAGTCTGCGAGGAAATTGCCAAAACCAGCAGTGATTTACGCGGCTATAAAATAGTAGATGAACCACCGGCACTGCGTCACTTTACGGCTAAATTTGCGCCGTTGTAAGTGTGGCAGTTTGTTTGAGAATGCCTATGTAGTGTCAATAAAACACTAGAAACGACAAGCTAATAATTCCACACCTTTATTTGTAGAATATTCTGCATACCAATAGTGTGGATCGTTAAGCTTACGGTATGAAAGTTCATGCTCTGAGTAACATTTAAAAAATCTATTTTGGAGAATTACTAGGCGCTGACATTTGGGCAGCCAGTTTGTATTTTCTACAACTCTGTTTCCATATGCCAGTTCAGTATTAAGTATAGTGTTTAATTCTTTGGAGTGAAACATACTGTAGACATCTTAGGTTTTTTTTTGGCTAAGCAAGTTTTCTCTTCAAACTTGTATATCTAACTGGATACCTGCTTGCGCGGGTATGAGCGAGTGAAAGAGAAAATTTAGGATGTGAATTCTTCCCCCATTTATGGGGGAAGTGGGTGCCTCTTGGCACTCGATGGGGGCGCGCACTCTTGTGCGTTTTGCGTTTGCGTAATTATCTATACCATTGTTGAGGCGCGAGAGCGTCTGCCCCCATCCCCCCGTTGGGGTACTTCCCCCATGAAGAATAGGGGAAGGAGAGATTATTTTAGTTTTTATTTCCTCCCAAACCGCTTCCTCAAAAACAACCCGCCCAGCAGCGCAACAACCAAACCAACCGCGACTATCGGGAGATATACTTTAATCTGTTCGCCGACCAGTTCGCCGAGCAAGTGGAACGCCAAGAAGAACATGCTGACATAGAGAAAGCCTGAGAAGGCTATGGAGAGCCAGTATTTTATATAGGGGACGCCGAAAAACCCTGTAGCCAAATAGGTAGGGATGCGCGCCATGGGCAGGAAGCGGACTGTGACCAGAGTTTTAATGGCATTGTTTTGCACGACGTCTTTTAGTTTCTGGACGCGCTCACGCTCGCCGTATTTTTTCGCCCACTTATGATGTTTAGCGGCCCAGCCTAACCAGTATTTCCACGAATCACTGGCAATTAAACCTGCGAGGACGGCAGCGTAAATAAAATACCAAGGGTTAGGGCTAGTTAATGACAGGCTTGCCGCGCCAATGACGGTGGTGTCTTCTTGGACAAATGGCCCTATAAATAAGAGTAGATAAAACATCCACATGCTACCTTCGGGGATAAACTCCATAATAACGCCGTTCCTATGCCATAAGATATGTCTTTATAACTCTTTCTTTGTTGCATATGCGCACAAAATGTAAATGGGTAAAAAGTCCGTTGCACATTGGATAAAGCCGTGACATAAGGCGCGGCACAAACTTGGCGCACTTGATAAAAGGGCCTTGTTTACTTAGGAATTATATACGCTGATTTTATACGGGTCGGCAAATGAACAATTTGGACATCGACATGCAAGTTAAAGAACAAAAATCACCAAAATCTAAAAACTCCTTATCCCGCAACTTTGCCGTCACGGTAAGTAAAGAGGACATGGAAACCAAACTAGCTGCAAAAATAAAAGAAATGCAGCCACAAGTTAGCCTGAAAGGCTTCCGCCCAGGTAAAGTGCCAATCTCTCATATTCGTAAAATGTTCGCGACAAGCATCATGAATGATGTTGTGCAGGAAACTGTCACCGAGACAACACAAAAGGTCATGGAAGACAACAAATTACGCCCAGCCGGTCAGCCAAAGATAGAACTTCGTGCCAACGGTGCAGATGTGACGAGCGGTAAAGCTGATTTGGAATATACTCTGGAAGTTGAAACTATTCCGGAATTTGAGCCAGTTGACCCAAAAACGCTTAAATTAACGCGTTTAACCTGTGAGCTTACAGACAAAGACCTTGATGAGCGCATGGCAGACCTGACCAAAGACCAAATTGCTTATAAGAAAAAAGCTAAAACGGCCAAAGCCAAAAAAGACGATGCCGTATTGATCAACTTTGTTGGCCGTGTTGATGGTGAGGCTTTTGAGGGCGGCGCTATGGATGGTCATCAATTGGTCATCGGTTCAGCTAGCTTTATTCCTGGTTTTGAAGATCAGTTAATCGGCACCAAAGCAGGTGACAAACTTGATGTGACAGTGACTTTCCCTAAAGAATACCAAGTTGCTGATCTAGCCAATAAAGAAGCCGTGTTCGAAACGGAAGTACTGGAAGTGCAAGGCGGTAAACCTGCTGAGCTCGACGAAGAATTGGCAAAAAAGTTTGGTTTTGATGATTTAAAAGCCCTGAAAGAAGTTGTCAGCAAGCAAGCTGAAAGTGAACTTGAAGAACAAGCCCGCATGAAAATGAAACGGGCTATCCTCGACGAACTTGACAGCAAACATGGTTTTGATTTGCCGCCAAACATGGTCGAAGCAGAATTTGCCAATATCTGGGCTCAGGTTGAGCAAGAAAAAGAAGCGGGTAAGCTTGATGAAGACGACGCCAAGAAATCTGATAAAAAACTCAAAGCCGACTACAGAAAAATAGCAGAGCGCCGTGTTCGCCTTGGTCTAGTATTGGCTGAGATGGGCGCCAAAGCAGACGTACAAATTACAAATGAAGAGCTACAGCAGGCGATGGTTGCCGAAGCGCGCCGTTATCCCGGTGAAGAACAGCAAGTTATCGAATTTTTCCAAAAGAACCCGGATGCCGTTGCTCAGCTACGTGCACCAATTTTTGAAGAAAAAGTAGTTGATCTTATCATTGAGACAGCGAAAATTACCGACAAAAAAGTCGACCGCGAAGAATTATTCAAGGAAGATGCATTTGAGTAGTCAGTCTATAGCCTGCGGGCAGTAATTGCTAAAAACACTATTTACGCCCTGCAAATTTCGCAGGGCGTTTTTCGTTTTACTACACCTCACAATTATGTGCTCATGAATAATAACCTTTGCCTCTTGAATAATTATTTTGAATATAAACATTGAGGTAACTATTCCGCGCGATTGTGAGCAAGAATCATAGCTACGTTTCGCTAGCAAACACACACAAGGATAAAACATGCACGACCCAATGGAAACTATTTCGTATTTGGTACCAACCGTTATTGAACAAACAAGTCGGGGTGAACGGGCTTTTGATATTTATTCGCGTATGCTCAAAGACCGAATTATATTTTTAACTGGCCCTGTTGATGACGCTATGTCCATGTCGATTACGGCGCAGCTTTTGTTTTTGGAATCTGAGAACCCGAAAAAAGAGATATATATGTATATCAATTCACCGGGCGGGGTCGTGACCTCGGGCATGGCGATTTATGATACAATGCAATACATTAAATCTCCTGTTTCGACCGTGTGTATGGGCCAAGCGGCTTCTATGGGCTCTTTGTTACTTTGTGCCGGTCATCCGGATATGCGCATTGCCCTTCCGAATGCGCGGGTTATGGTGCATCAACCTTCCGGTGGCTTCCGTGGTCAGGCATCAGATATTCAACGCCATGCAGAAGATATTTTAGCCCTAAAGAAGCGCTTGAACGAGGTCTATGTTAACCACACGGGACAAAAATACGCTGTGATTGAAAAAACGCTCGACCGTGACTACTTTATGACAGCGGAAGAGGCTAAAGAGTTCGGTATTGTAGATCATGTTTACTCAACACGTACCGATGGCAAAAAATAGGCCCCACCAAGACAAGTTAACTACATTATGTGTTTATATGAGAAAAAAATAAGGACTTTGTAATGAAATTGTCATATTCAAGGACAGAATAGACCCTATAATGCGGCATATTTATTGCAATGTAACCGATCAAGTGATGATAACAAGAAAACAGAAGTGGAAATGACATGAGTAAGTCAGACGGTACAGACGCAAAAAATACCCTGTATTGTTCCTTTTGCGGCAAAAGCCAGCATGAGGTGCGTAAGTTAATCGCCGGGCCAACCGTGTTTATCTGTGATGAATGCGTAGAGCTTTGCATGGATATTATTCGCGAAGAAGGTAAAGCCAGTATTACGGATTCTAAAGAAGGTGTGCCAACACCACAAGAAATTTGCGATACACTGGATGATTATGTCATTGGCCAAGATTATGCCAAGCGTGTTTTGTCTGTAGCTGTTCACAATCATTATAAGCGTTTGAACCATGCCAGTCAGCCAGGTGATGTTGAACTGGCTAAATCAAATATCATGCTCATTGGTCCAACAGGTTGTGGTAAAACATTGTTGGCGCAAACTTTGGCGCGTATTTTGGATGTTCCGTTTACTATGGCCGACGCTACAACATTGACCGAAGCCGGGTATGTTGGTGAAGACGTTGAAAACATTATCCTTAAGCTTTTACAGTCAGCGGACTATAATGTTGAGCGCGCCCAACGCGGTATCGTTTACATTGACGAAGTTGATAAAATCAGTCGTAAGTCTGATAATCCGTCCATTACACGTGATGTGTCGGGTGAAGGTGTTCAGCAGGCTTTATTGAAAATTATGGAAGGCACAGTTGCCTCCGTACCCCCTCAAGGTGGCCGTAAACATCCGCAGCAAGAATTCTTGCAGGTCGATACGACCAATATTCTGTTCGTTGTCGGCGGTGCATTTGCCGGTATAGATAAAGTTATTTCTGCCCGTGGTCAGAATGTCAGCATGGGCTTTGGCGGCGAACTAAAAGAAGAAGAAGAGCGCGATACCGGTGAAATTTTACAAGGTATAGAGCCAGAAGATTTGGTGAAATTCGGTCTTATTCCGGAATTTGTTGGTCGCTTGCCTGTTATTGCCACTTTGACGAATTTGGACGAAGACGCGTTAATTACTATTCTAAGCTTGCCTAAAAATGCTTTGGTGAAACAATACCAATTAATGTTTGATATGGAAGATGTCCGCCTGAGTTTCAACGAAGGTGCATTACGTGCTATCGCAAAGCGTGCGATCAAACGTAAAACTGGGGCTCGTGGATTACGCTCAATCATGGAAAATATCCTTCTTGATACTATGTACGACTTACCGACATTTGACGGCGTAGAAGAAGTTGTCATTAACGCTGAAGTCGTGAACGGTAGTGCTAAACCGCTTCTGATTTATACCAATAAAGGGAAAAAAGCAGACAAAGCCTCTTAGACACCGTGATCTTTTAATGTCTAACAATTAAATTGGTATTAGCTTCGCGTTATCACCATAAATACGTTTAATGAAAAAACTACGTGACCTTCTGGTATATCTGGCACATATTGATGTTCAGAAATGGATGAAATCATGATTGTAAATTACCGCCGTATTTCCAGTGTTGTCATAATTGCAGTTTTTCTCAGCAGTTGTGCTAGTATAAAATTACCTGAGCTAGATTTTATTAAGTTTCCTGAATTTAAGGAAGAAGCTGAAAACATTCCTGATTATCCGAAGGTGGCTGATGCAGCAGAAAAACCTAATGATATACGTTCAGCAGAGAAATGGGACGGTGTTGCCGAAACCATCATAGAAAAAAGAGATGGTTTCTCTGATCCGGATTTATTAGACCCAAAATCTGATGCGGAAATTTTGCTCGAAATGCAGGATATTGCAAATAAGGTAAATGAGTACAAAGAAGATGACCCTGAGTAAGTATGCCAGAAGCTTTCCTTGGCATAAATTCGTCTGTCCGCGGCCAGACATGGCGCATGCGGAATAATGATGACAGCAAAATTTCTGAATTTACCAAACAAGGACTGAGCCTAACGACGGCGCAAATATTAGCTGGACGTAATGTTGAACCTGTGGATGCCGAGAAATTTCTAAATCCGACCTTACGGCAATATTTGCCAAACCCCTCAGTACTAATTGATATGGACAAAGCTGCAGTACGGATAGTTGATGCGGTAGAATCCGGCGAGGCTATTACAGTATTTGCGGATTACGACGTGGACGGGGGTACTTCTGCGGCGCAGCTCATCCGTTGGGGAAGGGCACTTGATGCAAAATTTGGCCTGTATGTGCCGGATAGAATTAAAGAAGGCTACGGCCCGTCGGCGCAGTCATTTAAAGACCTTAAAAATTCCGGCACAGATTTGGTTATTACTGTGGATTGCGGGGCTAGTGCCGAAGAAGCGCTTACCACTGCGTCAGATATAGGTTTGCCGATTATTGTGATTGACCACCATATGATTAGCGGTGAGATGCCGGCTTGCTATGCATTGGTCAACCCTAACCGCCCAGATGATATATCTGGCCTTGGACATTTGGCAGCAGCAGGGGTAACCTTCATGCTGTTAGTTGCCCTCAACCGCGAAGCAAAGCGTCGCGGCATCAAAGATACACCGGACTTACTTTCATTACTGGATTTAACTGCACTGGGGACAATTTGTGATGTTGTGCCACTAACCGGGCTCAACCGAGCATTTGTGGCTCAGGGGTTAAAGATTTTATCCCATAAGCCCAACTTGGGCCTAGAAAAGCTTGCGGA
>JAJFFM010000060.1 GCA_021776675.1 Robiginitomaculum sp. | reverse complement strand
GGGTGAAGAGCGGAAATAAACAGCGCGAAAGCCGATATCGTCACCAGAATGTCGCTAACTGAGGGTATAACGGAAGAAATTCGCGAGGCACCAATCGGTCGCGAGTAGCCAACAGGCGACATTGAGGCGAAATGCTTCAGGTGAAGACTAGAAGTAGCGGCATGGATAGGTCAGACGATCCCCGTTATCATGGTCGCCATGCTGCTATGACGCTTTTTCACGCCAAACATTGAGGAGTTGGGAAATAAAATATCTGCGACTATACGCGAATGAAGACGGAGAAAGTCATTTTGGGGAAGTTGAAGCCGAATTTAGATCGGTAGATTATGCGCCACCAGCCCCGGCATTCGATATGTCTGATCCAGTTGATGCAAGTCGTTATCAAATGGTTCGTTTTCCTGTTGGGTATGACAGCGAATTACACCCGACTCCTCGTCGTCAACACTTCGTAGTTCTTTCAGGTGAATTCGATATGGAGGCGAGCGATGGCAGCGTGAGAACTTTTTCGTCAGGCGATATGTGTCTGATGGAGGACAAGACGGGAAAAGGACACTCTGCCAGAGTAAAGGGCGACACGGAGGTGCTCGGTTTTGTCGTTCATCTCGATTAGCAAGCCGCTATACCCGATGTCCACTCGGGACCGAGGCGGTGTCAGAATTAATTCTTTCCATAATGGAGATCATCACGCAACCGGTTGATTTTACGCCAGTTTAGACTACGCGGTCATACCACAACATGTTGAAACTGGTCGAGCCGACAAGACATCTGCCGCCGAACGTCTCAAGTTGGGGGAACCGCGGAAGTTGATTTCTGCGAGCCTGACAGCCGCGACTAGCCACTAAGCGACATACGTTCGTTCGCCTAACCTGGCCATACCGCTGCGCCGACGCCCTTATGAGATCATCCAACGGGTACGGGCAGTGCATTCTCGTTTGAAGGTTCCTTTGGATTGTCGTTTGTAATTATATGCATCCCGATCAATTGCTTGGGGCGACTGCCTGGTTCACCGACCGGCACCATGACGCGCTCATACTCACGTGGACTACCCGGCCAACGGAATCGACGGTATGAAGGTTTGTTGGAGGAAACCAATCCTTTGAATTGTTCCTGAATTTCTTGATATATCTCTTCAGCTACAATTTCATCCACATAGTGCCCTGTGACTTCAAATCCGGCCATCTCTATGATTTCTGTGCCTGCCAAACGAAACCGGGCCCGATTAAAACCAGTGTCGTTGTACTCGATATCCAAAATACATATACCAGGGAGCATATGCTTGATATCAGCCGGATCTATGTCGGATCGGGCGGGGAGCTCCCGATCACCGCGTTTCGAATCCCAGTAGCCCAAAAATTCTTGTAGAAGGTCTGGGAGCACTTCGGGAAGAGCAGTGTTATCCATTTATCGTCCTCATGAGTTCTCAGTCGCTGGCGACTATTGGGTTGGGGTGCTCCATGAGAGAAGCGTAGGATATTTCGGTTCATATTTCGTTAGCGTACAGACCTTTGCGTCGGCGCGTCCTCGCCGTGCAGCTTGATCGTGGCCTGACACGCGACTTCCGAGATGGGTCACCAACCGAAGTCGACTGCCCCGTCAGCGACATCCGCGTATAATGCAAAAGCGGAAGTCCGAAATTCAATGTATACGAGAATAATGTACGTCACTTGTGAGCAGGACACCAGGCTTTTGAACGGGGTTTTGACCCGCCCCTCATACGATCAGTTGGGGCGCTACCATTTTGCCGGTGCAGTGCCATCGTCTTCGAGTTCGTCGTCCAAGATTAGCGCCTCCGCCGCGTCGCTGTTTTCAGCGGGCGCGGTTTCGCCAGTTTGCGGGACCGTATCGACAATTGAGACAAGATCGTCATCGCTTTGTTCCGTCGTAACAATGGCATCATCCTCCTTGGCGACTTCAACCTCCGCACCGTCAGCACGACGACCCGCGTCATATTTTCTAGCGTATTTCCCGCGCATGCGGTCACGGACGGCCTGACGCTCCTCTGGAGTCATATGCTCGCGGTTCTCGAGGACAAGGAACGGGACTTTGACCGATATGGCGGCTGGCGTCTGACGCCGGACATGCAGCGCGAAGTGCCGCTCGCGCTGCGATGAGATGAAGGCTGCGTCCGTGTTCATGCTCTTGGCGAGCATTGCAGCGTCGCCCGTGTTGTCGGTGCTGGCGAACTTCACCGACGTGGTGGCGAGCGCATCGAGGACATTCGGGACGGCGATCTGTTTGGTGCGCTGATGCGCCAGCATCATGGAGATGTTCATCTTCCGGGCCTGATCGAGGATGCGAGTGATCTTGGTGTCGTTGCTGATGTAGTCGTGGGCTTCGTCGATGTAGCAGAAGACCGGTAGACGGTTTGACCGCTGGAGCGTGGCCCGCTCTTGTGCTGTGGAGAGTAGCATGGCGATGAAGAAGCGTCCGAAGACGGCGGTGCGCTCCTCCCCCAACAAGGCGCGGTCGGTGTTGATCAGGATGATCTTGGCGGAATTGAGCTCAGTGAACAGATCGAGCTTCGATTTCGGGAAGGAAAACATTTGCTCGAACACCGTGTTCTCCAGCATATTGGCAAGCCGCCACGCCACCTGGGATTTCGTATCATTGAACTGGCGGTCGCAATATTGCGTTTCGAAAAAGTTGCGAGCGGGGGCGTGGAGCTTTTCAATGTACGCCCGATAGGGTTCCAGTTCCGCCGGCTTCATGATTTTCAATATTTCAGCGAAGGTCGTTAGGGTCGCGCCGGGCATTTCCATCAACAGGCGGATGACGTAGCGGTAGAGCGTGGATTGCTTCGTCGTCATCATGCCGCCTTCACCCAACAGGGCATCGAAGACATAGGTCAGCAGATCGATACTGTTGTTGGACAATTGTTCCCGGTCGCGGGCTGAATAGCCGTCGAGCCGATCCTTGCCCATATCGAAGATGTTGAGCGCCAGCGGATAATCGATATCCGGTTCGATCACGACCAGCTTGTCGTGTAACGGTCCGCCGGGGGCGAATTCCTTCAGGCTGCTAATCTGGTCGATCAAATCGCCCTGGCTGTCCATCACCACGATACTGGCTTCATCCCGCGCGACCTTCTCAAGATCGCACGAGACCAGAAACTGGATCAACTGCGTCTTGCCGGTGCCCTGCGGGGCCAATATCCAACCATGCTCGAACCGCGATTTCTCGGGAATGGCGAACGGCACGCTTGAGTCTTGGAATATTCGCAGGAGCGGCGTGTCCTTGAGATAGGCGTATACGAGATCACCGCCCTCGTAATTTCTCGGCCAGACCAAATCGGGAGAATCATGGTTATGGGGCTGGTAGGGGATGCCGGACGTGTCATGGATATTCTTGTCAATTTGCAGACGAAGGTCCTCGAACAGGCCGGCGGTTTGCGGATCGTCGTTATAGAACGGAACAGAGAGGGCGGTGACCAGATCGGCGTGATGTTCACGGGTGAAGTCGGCAAACGGGATGTCAAAGCTTGGCCCGTCCGACACCGGCATTGGCGGCACATGGCGCAGGAACGAGGTGAAGCTTTCGACAATCGTGTTCGCCGCCATGTCCGCCATATGGGGGACGGCGGCGCGTCGGCTGTATTCCGCCAGGTAATCCCGGTAACGCGCCGCTTCGATGCTGTTGCAGACGGTCGGCGGCGGATTCGGGCCGTGGCGGTCGAATTCCTCTTGATCGAACAGGTCGAAGGTTACCGCTACAAACGCATTGCCCAGGCTTTCCGACGCGACGTTCGGCATGGCGCGATAGACCTGCCGAACGAAATCCTCCTCGTTTGGAACCTTCGGCGCGAGTGCTCTGGTCTGATTATAGAGCTGATGCGTGAGTTCGCGCGCCTTGCGTTCCTGTACCGCGTCGGAATTCCGATACATGCGGTAGCCGGCGTATATGCAGAGGATAACCGCGACGGGAACCGCCAACCAGAACGCAGTGATGATCGCGGTCAGCAATAACCCCAGGCTGACCATGCCGAAGAACGTGGCCGTGAAGTCGCTTTCGAAAGAGTTGTTGGCCAAGCCCTAATACTCGACCACTTCCTCCCGGCCATCGAAACTGTCAGCGACTTCCAGATATCCTTTCAGATTCTCGCAGGCCGAACGGATCGCTTCCTCCGCGCCCAAGAGTTCGTCGATATCCTGGCATTCGACCTGATGACCGTTCGCCAGACTATCGATGGTGATGCTCAGCGACATTTTCGCCATGGCCGCCGATGCCAACATTCCGAGCGTGCCACCATTCTGATTGATTGCGTTCGATGCGTGTTTCCGCGTCGCTTCGCTGTTGTATATGTTTTGCGGACCCAATCGATATTTTTTGATATTCGCCTGTTCTTCATTCGAGTAATCCGCCCTGGCGTTCAAAATGAAGATCACCTTCTTAGAGATCATGCCGCCGGTTTTCTGGGAACGATTCAGTTTGAGTCTCATGTTCCATTTCCCCCACCTTATTAAAGGAGAATACGGTAGTTATTACACGTATAACGAGTCAAGCGGTATGAAGGTATTTGGCCCGTTGTGTCGAAGGCCAGGGGTGTATTTGACGGGTAGGGCGCAAGGGAAGAGAACAAGG
>JAJFFM010000059.1 GCA_021776675.1 Robiginitomaculum sp. | reverse complement strand
ACTGCGCAAATACCTCAAACAGTTATGGGGCTTCGCGGCGCTCAAGGTGCAATAAATTATGGCGGGAACGCTGTAGCAGGTGGCGGCTCTCAATTTATTAATGGACGCTGGGTTGCTAGTTCCCAAAACGCGGGAAATATTTTGGGTAATGCGGCACCTTACGGCACTGCTGTTGGTGGGCAATATGCGAATGTTAGCGGCCAGTGGGCGACTGGTAATGCAACAAATTATGGGGGTAGTTGTGGGGGCGGGTGTAACGCTTCGAGTAGTGCTACCACGGTTCAAGGTGCTCCACTATATGTAGCACAGCCTTATCCTGCTTATTACGGCGTTGGTGTATCTGGCGGCGGATGCGGGAATGTTTCTTATGCTTGTGGCGACCTGCGTGGAGGTTATGCCGCACTTCCATTCGGTATAGAAGTTGGTATCGGAACAGATTTTGCAATCGGCGGCGATATTGTTGGTGATAAACCGGGCGGCCCGGCATCGGGCGGTCCCACAGGCTCGACAGTAAACACTTCAGGGTCTAATGCAATTAGTTACGGCGATGCATACAAAAATGCAGTGAATTACGATTTGGCGCTGACTTACGATATTGATCCATCAACGACCATATTGGGTCGGGTTGGTTACTCTGAGGCCGAAGGAAATCGTATTCGAACAGGAACCATTGATGATAGTACATTTGTACCCCCGCCCGCTACAGTAACCACTGAGGATTTATACGCCCAATGGAGTGATTTGGAACAATGGACGCTCGAAGGCGGTCTGCGTAAATATATGGGTGGCTGGAACAATACAATGAGCGGTATTCGTCCGTATGTACAAGCGACTGCTGGTTTCGTTCACAATAATGCCGTTACCCTATCACAAAGTTCGGCCACGCTCATGCCTGAAGGTACAAATGTTCAGCCGTATATAGATGCAGGCTGGACGCCAACTGCTAGCGGCGCAATAGGTGCAGAAATGCAAATTGGTCCGCGCACGGCTATTGGTGTTGAAGCTGGGATACGCTGGAGTGATGATTTGAACACTATTGCTGCATCACAGGACCGTTGGTCCGTACCGGTTAGGTTACGTGGTCGTATCTCATTTTAAAGAAAATAGCTAATTTTAGGGCTTAATATAAAGTAAAAATCGAGGGAAAACCGCGAATTTTCTATATTAATAAGCCAAAAGTTGCAAAATTTAACCAAATAAAAACCATGTTCTTTGACCATATTGATACACATCATTGGTAGATTGTTACCAACTAATGATATGGCGCTTTATGCCGTATTGTTACATTGAGAATTTAGTAAGGAAATAAGATTATGCGTATTTTGTTATGTGGAGTTACCACAATCGCACTATCAGGCGCACTGTCAGGATGTTCTTGGATGGGTTTGGGTAATAGCCAAAAAAACAGTACATATTCATATGCGAGCAATACGGATGCATGTTGTAAAGGCGGACAAAGATTGAGCCGATGGAACTTTGAAGGCGGCATTGGTGCAGACAGAGTGGTCAGTGGAGATGTCATTACAGGCAGTAAGGCGCATACAGGCTTTCTAAACCCAACAACGGCTCTGGTTGATGTCAAAACGAAAGATGCCTATGCATTAGGGTACCGTGCTGAACTTGGTGGTTCTTATGCGCTCAATCCAAATAGAAAATTGACCTTAACCGGTAATTATGCGCAAGCTGACGGTAATGAAGTGAGTTGGGGTACGCAAGATACGGAAACATTACGTGGTACGGTGTCAGATTATAAAAGCTATGGTGCTGAAGCAGGCGTAAGGCAGTATACTTCGCCTGTTCGTGTGCCCTTGCTAAAATCTGTTCGACCTTACCTAGAAGGTAAGGTCGGTATTGCCTATCAAGACGCTATCAGTCTTAATAACATCAATGAGGTGGGTGTTTCGTTTAATCCGAATACGCCAACAAGCTTAGCCTTGTATGAAAGCGGATGGGTGCCAACGGGGGCTGGTATGATCGGCCTCGAAACACCTGTGTTCAGCCGTTTCACCATGGGTATAGAAACTGGTATTCGGTATGCAGGTACACCAAAGTCAGATAATTCAGATAAAGCGGCAGGTACATTTAATTCCCGTTATGTTGGTGCAAATAATGGCGGTGAACGCTGGAGTGTGCCTTTAACAATTCGCGGTCGTTACCGCTTCTAATATTCCAGTTTTGTGGGAAGTAAGAGAGCCTGAAGGACTAAAAATAGCCCTTCAGGTTTTTTTTGTTGCCAAAATTTATTGTGCTAATATTTGCTCTTCAATCCATGCATCAATACGGTCTTCGAGAATATTTAGCGGTATACCGCCTGCACCTAAAACCTCGTCGTGAAAACTACGGATGTCAAAATCGACACCGAGTTTGTCTTCGGCGCGTTTGCGTAGCTCAAGTATTTTAAGCTCACCTATCTTGTAAGCCAAAGCTTGTCCCGGCCACGAAATATAGCGGTCAACTTCGGTGCGGATATTATGAGGAGCGAGGGCTGAGTTTTCCAAGAAACACGCCTCGGCCTGATCACGAGTCCAGCCTTTCCAGTGCATGCCCGTATCAACAACCAGCCGACAAGCCCGCCACATTTCGTAAGTCAGGCGGCCAAATTGTTCGTAAGGAGTACGGTAAATTCCCATCTCTACACCCAATTTTTCAGAGTACAAACCCCAACCTTCGCCGAATGCATTTGGATATAAGCTTTGGCGAAACTCAGGTACGTTCTTCATTTCTTGGGCTAGTGAAATTTGGTGGTGATGACCCGGCACACCTTCATGGAGGGTCAATGAAGGTAAATTATATAGGGGTCGTTGTGATAAATCATAAGTGTTGACCACATAATTTCCGGCTATGCCTTGGGACGGATTACCGCCCCAATAACGACCCGTAGTGTAGTTTGGGGCAATCTCGTCGGGTACCGCCATTACGCCGTAAGGCAAGCGCGGTAATTTGCCAAAATACCCGGGCATTTGTCCGTCAATACGTTTGGCAATCCATGCCGCTTCTTTTAGGAGGTCTTCCGCAGATTTTGCATAAAACTGTTCGTCGGTGCGCAAAAATTTAAGGAAATCTTTGAAACTACCTTCAAATTCAGTCTCTGTAATAATTTCGTCCATTTCGGTGCGGATGCGCGCAACTTCAGAAAGGCCAAGCTCGTGTACTTCGTCCGGTGTAATATCCAGAGTGGTGAAATATTTGACTAAAGCTTTGTAATGATCGCGTCCAGCCTCAGATGTGCCGATGCCGACAACTTTGCGCGCCGACGGCCCGTATTCATTTTGCAAAAATGAAAGTAATTTATTATAGGCAGGTAGAACCTCATCATGAACGGTTTTTAACCCCAAAGCCTTCAAACGAGCTTGTTCTTCATCTTTAATTGTATCTGGAAACTTTGTAAATGGTTGGAAGAATGAGTGGTCTTTGGCCTCACCGTCTGCAAGGCCTTTCACGACTTCAACAATGCCCGGTAGGATTTGCTCTGACGCCGTATAATTTGTAGCCATGCCGCGGCGCATATTTTCCGTATGTTGGTCAAAATACCGAGGGAGTTCAGATAGGCGCGCCGCATAAGCTTCGTAATCGTCTACGGTTTTAAAATTTGTCTGACGCGATACATAGCTCATCATATTGAAAAAACCGCTATCATTAGTAAATGGCATCCGGTCCGTATCGAAATCCACCAGCATTAGTCTCTGGCCAAGAATATAGCCAAGTAGGCGGTGATTAAGCAGGTTTTCGCCCCTAAGAGAGGTATTTGGCAGAGCGGAGCTGTCCAAGGCCTTATAACGTGCCATTAACTTGCGGGTTTCGGCAATGCCAGTGCGGTTTGCTGCTAAACTAACATCCGGTAAATGGCGCAAAGCTTTGCGGTCACCTTCGCTGCCTGCCTGTACGGGATCGCGTTTAAGGTCGCCGTGCTGCATGTCAGCAATAATTTTTTCCATACTGTCAAATACTGGGGGTTTACAAGAAAACCCTTCTTCAGTTTTGAAAATAACCAAATTTTGGCAACGCTCTTTGACGGTTTCAATTGGTGTTCCGCTTGGGAAGTTGATTTCACCATTTGCCGATATAGGCATAGGGTTGGATGTTTGGGAGATTGCTGGTGTAGCAACCATAATGATGGATGCTACAAAGCTTGTGATTTTTGCTAAATTTTTCATATGTCCGTCTTAAGCCCAATTGTGACTATTTTCCAAGCCTAAAAAGCATCCGTACTTGGATTATGCAAGATTACGCGTTGACTTAGTTTCCCTTGGGTTTAGGTTTGCCTGCATGCGCTTACTCATCACACTAGAGCACCACTAACCGGAGAGTTTTCATGGCAAAAAGCTGGACAGATAAACGACCAATGTCCCCGCATATTAGCATCTGGAAATGGCACCCGACTATGCTGTCTTCCATTTTGCACCGGGCTACGGGCATCGTGTTATATATTGGATTGCTTGAGCTAGCCATCGTGTTGGCATTTTTAGCCGCCGGACCGGAGTGGTTCGCTAAGGTTGAGCCATTGGTATATTCACCGATAGGCGCCTTTGCTTTCTTTTTTGTGATCGGTGTGTTGGTGTATCACTTTCTCAACGGTATTCGCCATTTGGTCTGGGATATTGGTGCGGGGTTTAACCCTAAGCTCGCCAATATGGTTTCGCTGGTGACTATTTTAGTCTCTGCGGTTTTGGCTGTATACCTGACGTGGCTCTTAGCGGGAGCAATACAATGAGTGATTTTAGAACAGACTTGGGTAAAGTCCGCGGCATTGGCGCAGCCAAAGGCGGCGTTCACGAATTTATTACCCACAGGGTTAGTGCCGTAGTGCTTGCGATCTTGTTGCCGTTTTTTGTTTACGGCCTCATGAAAGCTTTGCCGGGCGGGTATGATGGTTTGTTGGCTTGGGTCGGATCGCCAACGGGCGCATTTGTCTTGCTAGCATTTCTAAGCGCAGGCATTTATCATGGTCGTCTCGGGATTAATGAAGTGATTTCCGACTATGTGCAAACTACGGGTATTCGCTCGTTAAGTATGATTTTAAACGCCCTTGTGTCGGTTTCTGCGTGGTTGATTGGCGTGTTAGCAATTCTTAAAATTTGGCTTTAAGCCTAAACTGGAGCCGAATAGATGCCCAAGACTAAAAATGATGTAAAATGGATAGACCATACTTATGATGTAGTCGTCGTTGGTGCTGGTGGAGCTGGCCTACGGGCAACATTGGGTGCTGCGCAAGAAGGGTTGAAAACCGCCTGTGTGACCAAAGTTTTCCCGACCCGCTCTCATACGGTGGCAGCCCAAGGCGGTAT
Source organism: Robiginitomaculum sp. (assembly GCA_021776675.1). Classification (GTDB taxonomy): domain Bacteria; phylum Pseudomonadota; class Alphaproteobacteria; order Caulobacterales; family Maricaulaceae; genus Robiginitomaculum_A. The sequence goes on along the minus strand of JAJFFM010000059.1, from coordinate 4,956 downwards.
TGCTGCATCGCTTGGGAATATGGGCGACGACAATTGGCGCTGGCATATGTATGATACGGTCAAGGGTTCTGACTGGCTCGGTGACCAAGACAGTATTGAATATCTTGTCCGCGAAGCCCCCAAAGCCGTCTATGAGCTAGAGCATTGGGGCATGCCGTTTTCGCGGACTGAAGACGGTAAAATCTACCAGCGTCCATTTGGCGGTATGATGCAAAATATGGGCAAAGGTCCACCAGCCCAGCGCACATGTGCCGCCGCTGACCGTACGGGTCACGCCATGTTGCATACGCTTTACGGACAATCCTTGCGCCGCTCAGCCGAGTTCTTCATTGAATATTTCGTGCTTGATTTGATCATGGAAGACGGTGTTTGTCGCGGTATCACGGCATGGAAGCTAGACGACGGCACACTGCACCGGTTCCGCGCCAAGACGGTTGTCTTGGCCACAGGCGGTTATGGGCGGACTTATTTTTCATGTACGTCTGCACATACGTGTACGGGCGACGGCGGCGGCATGGTTTTGCGGGCTGGGTTACCACTTCAAGACCCCGAATTCGTGCAATTCCATCCGACCGGAATTTATGGTGCTGGTTGCCTAATTACCGAGGGGAGCCGAGGTGAGGGTGGTTATCTGACCAATTCTGAAGGTGAACGTTTTATGGAGCGCTATGCGCCGTCCGCTAAGGACCTGGCATCAAGGGATGTTGTAAGCCGTGCTATGACCATAGAAATTAATGAAGGCCGTGGTGTGGGCCCCCTTAAAGACCATATTTATTTACATCTGGACCATCTTGATCCGGCCGTGTTGGCTGACCGTTTGCCTGGGATTTCTGAAAGTGCAAGAATTTTTGCAGGTGTTGATGTCAATAAGGAACCTATCCCAGTTCTGCCAACCTGCCATTATAATATGGGTGGTATCCCGACCAATTTCCACGGCGAAGTCGTGACCAAAAAAGGGAGCGACCCGGACGCGGTTGTCCCGGGCTTAATGGCCGTAGGTGAAGCGGCTTGTGTGTCTGTGCATGGTGGAAATCGTCTTGGCTCCAACTCTCTTATCGATCTTGTGGTGTTTGGCCGCGCGGCTGGACTGCGCTGTGGGGATCTTTTGGATGCAAGTGAAGATCAACCTGAACTGGCCGAAGATGCAGGCGCGGACAGTTTTGCCCGTTTGGAGAAGTTCCGCACAGCGGACGGTGGCAAAAGCACGGCGACTATTCGTCTCGACATGCAAAAAACTATGCAAGACCACTGCGCAGTATTCCGTACAGATGAAAGCTTGGCAGAAGGCGTCACCAAAATGGCCAAAGTTGCATCAACGATGAAAGACATCGGCGTTACGGACCGCACATTGGTTTGGAACACAGATCTGGTGGAAACGCTTGAACTAGATAATCTTATGGGCAGCGCATTGGTAACTATGTCCGCAGCCGCAGCCCGTAAAGAAAGCCGCGGCGCACATGCATCCGAGGATCATCCGGACCGAAATGATAAAACATGGATGAAGCACACGCTCGCATGGGTCAAAAACGATAAGGTCAAATTAGGCGCCCGCCCCGTCCACGACTACACCATGAGTAAGGATATCGATTATATTAAACCAGCTAAGCGGGTTTATTAGTCACTGTCAAATAACAGTCAGTTATTTGCTGTTTGGGATAATGTAGTGTAAACTTTTTTTGCACCTCTAAAGGATATCCCATGACCAATATAATATCACCTGATTTCAACCGCCGCTTAGCCTTGGCGGGATTATTCGCGTTGCCGTTGTCCGCCTGTAAAACTATGGATATTGGGGCGCTTGAGGGTATTCTCGGGAGCGGGATTTTATCACAAGCCGAGGCGGCACGCGGTATTCGAGCGGCTCTTGATAATGGTGTTCTCAGTGCGCTGGGGATAGTCGGGCGCGCTGGTGGGTTTCTCAATGACAGTAAAATCCATATTCCTTTACCAAAAATTTTAAGCGACGTGCAGTCGGTGCTTGCTACGGTTGGTGCTGGGAGTGTCTTAAACGAGCTGGAAACCCAGTTGAACAGAGGTGCTGAAAAGGCGGCGCCTGTTGCCAAAGACATTTTCTTTGATGCCATTGCAGGGCTGAGTATTTCTGATGCTATCGGTATTGTTCGTGGCCCGCAAAACGCGGCGACTGAATATTTGCAAGAAAAGACCACGCCACGTCTGACGTCTTTATTTTCGCCGATTATGGAAAATGCTTTGGGACAGACGGGTGCCCTGCGCTTGCTCGACCAAGTGACAGGTGATTTGCGCAATATACCCTTCGCGCCACAATTGGGCGCAAATGCCCGCTCCGACCTTATTGGCCACGGCGTTAAATACGGCCTAGACGGTGTCTTCCATTATGTAGCTGTCGAAGAAGCCGCCATCCGCCGTGACCCAGCAAAACGGACCTCAGAGATTTTACGCAGAGTGTTTGGTTCGGTTTAATCTGGCCTGCCAGATATAAATGTTGATAAAATAATAATAAATTATGCTTGATTAGTTATAAGGCAAGGCTTCGTCTTAATAATTAGTGCGCACTTCATGTGGCCGCAATTTTACTGATAAAGAAGCTGGCTAATTATTTTTAATAATTTACTGATTTGAAAACCTCTCCTTAAGGGAAAGCTGATAGACCCCTATTTGAATGGTAAAAAACCGAATGGTTATAAAGGGGACGTGATGGCGCTGTCACCACAAATAAAGTTAAAGCAAGGCCAGCAATTGGCTATGACGCCGCAATTGCAGCAGGCGATCAAGCTCTTGACGTTAACAAATATTGAACTGGCTGCATTTGTTGAAGAGCAGCTCGAAAGCAATCCTTTGCTTGAGCGTGGTACGGGCACTGAAAACCGCCGCGAAGATCGGGTTGAGGCTGCGACGCCCAATGATGTTGGTCTTTCTGAACTTGATTTAAATGCGCCCTCTGCCGCTGCGTCGGATGCTATGGATGCTTCGGAACGCCAACTGAACGAGGGTGCTACTGCCTCAGATATAGCGCCGGGTGCCGCGTCTGTGGGCGGCGATATTGACTGGAGTAAAGCGGGCTCTGGCGGATCGTTTTCCGGGAGTAATGATTACGATCCTGCAGCCAATACGGCGCGGGAAATTTCCTTAAACGAGCACCTAACAGCGCAATTGGCTATGGCCATCCATGATGAGCGTGATCGTATGATCGGTGCATATCTCATAGACCAAGTTGACGAGAATGGGTATCTGCGAACTGATTTGATAGAATTAGCAGACAGGTTGGGCATAAAACAAACCCGCATAGAAACGGTTCTTGCGGTTCTGCAAACTTTTGAACCCACAGGCGTCATGGCACGCGACCTAAGTGAATGCATGGCTTTGCAATTGAAAGAGCGCAAGGAACTAGACGGCCCCATGCAGTTAATGCTGGATAATTTGGATATGCTGGCGAACCATGATTTGTCTGGTTTGGCAAAGGTATGCGGCATTACTACGAGTGAACTAAGTGATTATGCCGCTCGCTTGCGTGCATTGTCTCCAAAACCAGGTCTGGCATATGGTGCGGATACGGCGGGTGTTGTAGAGCCAGATGTATTTGTACAAGAACGCCCTGACGGTGGTTGGGCGGTTGAATTGAATTCGGACACCTTGCCGCGCGTATTGGTTAATTCTCGTTATTACGCAGAAGTTTGCGATGGCAACAAAGACGAAAAAGTTAAGTCATACATGTCTGAATGTGCACAAAATGCTAGTTGGTTAGTGAAAAGCTTAGATCAACGCGCCCGTACAATTTTGAAAGTTTCCAGCGAAATCGTCAAATTACAGGACGGGTTTTTTGCTTACGGTATTGATCATTTGCGGCCACTTAATCTGAAAACCGTCGCGGACGCTATCGAGATGCACGAAAGCACAGTTAGCCGCGTTACGTCGAATAAATACATCGCGACAACCCGCGGCACGTTCGAACTTAAATATTTCTTCACAGCGGCCATCGCATCTACAGATGGCAGCGAGGCTTACTCTGCTGAGGCTGTACGCCACAAAATTAAAATTCTCATCAGTGAAGAAAGAGACCCAAAAGCGGTTCTATCTGATGATAAGTTGGTTAAATTGCTCCAAGATCAAGGGATTGACATTGCTAGGCGCACGGTTGCCAAATACCGTGAGAGCCTAAATATTCCATCGTCAGTGCAAAGACGACGGATATTGAAAAATAAACAATAATTATTATTTTTCACCTGACCTAAGTCGCAAATAATGCTAAGATGAATTACACTCAAACAGGAGAACCCCCCTATGCAAATCCATATTGTTTCTAAAGGTATTGATGTTTCAGCTGCGCTATCGCAAAGAATTAATGATCGACTTGAGGAAATGATGGATAAATATATCCACCGCGACGGGGAAGCACATATTTCTATATCTAAAGAAGGTCCGGGGTTTAATACATCTATTTCTGTGCATTTACCGTCCGGTGCGACTATGGCGGCCCACGGAAATGCAAAAGACGCGTACGGCGCTTCTGATGAAGCATTGGAACATTTGGAGAAACGATTGCGCCGTTATAAGCGCCGCCTCAGCGATCACCGCGCAGAGGACAAAGCCGAAGCACTGGCCATGTATGTTTTACAAAACCCAGTTGAAGGGGACGACGACGGAACTGATAACCATCCACCTGCTGAACCGATGGTCATATCTGAACAAAAATCCGAGATCCGCACCATGACAGTGAGCATGGCTTCGCTTGAATTAGGTTTAACGGATGCATCAGCGGTTATGTTTCGCAATGCTGCCCACGGTGGTTTGAATGTCGTGTTTAAACGTGCAGATGGTAATGTAGGGTGGATTGACCCGCAGCGATAGACAGGCTAAGAGCCGCCAAAAGTCTAGAAACTGGAATATGGAAACTGAAATCTATATAACCTAGATCATACAATTATGCCTTATATGCTCCACGTGAGCACATGAGTTAAACGATATGGGACGCGTAAG
>JAJFFM010000058.1 GCA_021776675.1 Robiginitomaculum sp. | reverse complement strand
AGGCCGCTTGAGCTTTGGAAATATCCGCGAATGTCTTAGAGACATCCCCCATTTGTTTGGGCACGAAGTTTTTCTTGGCTTCCTGGCCACAAGCTTTCTCAACCGCATGTACCAAATCCATCAAGGGTGTCGGTATCGAATTACCGAGATTATAAACTTCGTGGGGGACGTCCCCGCTTTTTCTTATCAGGGGAGGCATATAAACAATGCTGGTCAGCGCCGTAATGATATCATCAATGTAAGTAAAATCACGAGACATCTCTCCAGCAGCGAAAATATCTATGGTCTCGCCTTTAAAAATCTTCTCGGTGAATATCCAATAGGCCATATCCGGCCGTCCCCATGCACCATAGACCGTAAAGAACCGCAGACCCGTCAACGGAATACCGTAGAGATGTGCATAGCTCTGGGATAGGACTTCACCGCTAATTTTGGTTGCAGAATAGAGCGACACTGGCTTGGTGACCGGATCAATTTCTCGAAATGGCCCGTCTGTACGGTCCCCGTAAACCGAAGAACTAGATGCATAAGCCATATGTTTAAGATTCTTAGCACCGCGCGCGAACTCCAACACATTGAGATACCCCGTCATGTTAGAACGCATATATGCGCGCGGGTTTTCAATGGAATAGCGAACGCCGGCCTGCGCTGCGAGATTGACAATATAGGTGACTGCATCCGGTGACACTACTTTTTCTAACGCCCCATCATCTGCCAAATCAATCTGAGCAAACCGGAATTTTTCAAACTTCGCTAAACGCTCTAAACGCGCCCGTTTAATCATCGGGTCGTAATAATCGTTGAGACTATCCACTCCGACCACTTGCTCACCGCGCGCAAGCAAGCTCAAGCAAAGATTATGGCCAATAAATCCGGCAGCACCTGTCACGAGAATAGTCATGGAGTTTATTTAGAGCAATTTGGCAAAAGCGAAAGAGTATTTTTTATTTCTCCTCCCCCTTCAAGGGTACTGCACCCATAAAAGATGATGGAAGGAGCTAATTCTCCATTTTATTTACCTAGGCACCATTTCAATATTGCCTTTTGCGCGTGTAAACGGTTTTCGGCCTCATCGAAAACGATGGAGCTTGGTCCGTCAATTACCGTTGCCGATACTTCCTCGCCCCTATGGGCAGGTAAGCAGTGAAGGAACAATGCATCCTTAGCCGCAACATCCATCAAAGCATCATTGACCTGCCAATCACCAAGATCGCTCATGCGCTTATCAATATCTGTATCACCCATAGATACCCATGTATCAGCAATGACCACATCCGCACTGGTGCAAGCTTTTAACGGGTCTTGGATCAATTCGATATGCGCCCCGGCGCCCCTTGCGCGCTCGACCATTTGCCCAGACGCCCCATATCCATCAGGTGTAGAGATTACTAATTGAAATCCGAATTTAGCGGCGGCATTAATAAAGCTCATGGCGACATTATTACCGTCGCCGACCCACGCGAGACGCAGACCTTTCAGATCACGACCTTGTTCCTCTAATGTCATCAAATCTGCCATAATCTGGCATGGGTGGTTGTAATCCGTCAGTCCGTTAATCACAGGCACCGCGGCGTTCCTTGAAAGTGCGAGCAGTGAGTTATGGTCATTGGCGCGCAACATAATCGCATCAACAAAGCGTGACAAAACCTTGGCCGTGTCTTCAACGCTTTCTCCGCGTCCAAGCTGCATATCATCTGCGCTGGTAGTGATGCTTGTACCGCCCAATTGCATCATGCCAACTTCGAAGGAAAAGCGTGTACGGGTTGAACTTTTTTCGAACAGCATCGCCAAAACATGCCCGGACAATGGCGCATCTACATCTACTGCGCCTTTGGGAAGTCCGGCGCGCGCTTTCTTGCAGCGGTGTGCCTCATCCAAAATTTCTCGCAACTCTTCTGCGGAGATATCGGCGAGATCTAGAAAATGCTTGTAAGTTGTACTGCTCATGCTTTCGTCCAAATTAAATAAGATTGAAAGCAAATTTATTTATCATGAAACCCACCACAAGCAATGCATTAAATTATAAGCACGGCGCAGGAGCATACCTTTACAAATACGGCTTATCAATATAGCACATTAATATAACTCTTTAATATAGCTCTGGAATATAACTCTTTAATATAGCTCTGGGATAAATTGTGCCTCGCTCATCTCGTCTTGCTGCCAAGTCTGCCCCGTAAATTCTATACCTTCTCGCGCAAGCATGTCTAATAGCGGCCCATAAATACTCTTGGACACGGGCAGTAATAACCCCTTATGGTTTATAACACCGTCCGCTATCAACTCCGCTGCCATAGCCGCCGGATAGCCAACTGTTGCCGCCATGGCACTATACCCATTTCGTTTACCGATGGATTTGAGGTAAGCGGTTTTGTAGTATTTCGTACCATCCGCTTTTTTGATAATGAATTTATGTTGCAAGAGCACCATGTCTTGTTCGCCCTCAAGATAAGCGAGTTTTTCCAAAAGCAACCCGCAAAACACATCCATTGGCGAATGCCCTTTGGGAATAGCAACATCCGAAAATATGCCCAACCATTCCAACGCCGACCATGCTGTTTTCGATGCGTCTTTACACAAGATATCTATACCTGTGTTGCCGTTCAGAAGCTCAATATATTGTTTCCAAGTGGTCCCGGGCGGCGCTGCAAAATCACCAAGATTAAACAGACCAAGTGTTTTAGCCAACTGCATGATCTGGCAAAACCCCGGATAGCGCAATGTGCCGCGTATCAGAGTTTTAACTTCGAGAATGCCGTAAATATCTTTGTAAGGCAACGAGTTGCGGTTTGGATAACATTCCATATCAAGACCGTCGATATCTACTGGTTTAGCCCACGCCATTAAATCTTCGGCGGCGACAGTGACGTTGTGGTTTGTACGTAAATAATCTGCTTGATTAAGAAGGACTAAAATCGCACCCTTAGGATTCCATGAAAATTTATAAACCATTGGATTATAGCTGGGTGGATTACCATTATCAGCAGGCGCAGGGATGCCACCGCACCACGATACGAAGGCATCAATTTCTTCTCCATTTTCGTGAGCCTCGTCAATTATTTGCATGGCACTCAGATGGTCAATGCCCGGATCAAGACCGATTTCGTTCATTATGCAAATCCCCGCCGCTTTGGCCTCTGCATCAAGCGCCATCATTTCTGATGTTTGGTAGCTCGCACTTATCATATGGGTCTTGGCGGCAATACAAGCTTCTGCGACCAACAGGTGAAACGGTGGCGGCACCATGCTGAGCACAACATCAAATTTTGTGGCAAGCGGTATCAAGGCATCTATGTCCCTCACATCAAAAGCGATGGCGCGCGCACCACTAAAACCGTCCGCCATATTTTGCGCATCAGCCAGAATGTTATTGGCTATCACGACCTCGTTTTCAGGCCGCCTGCATAAATATTCTACAATCGGAGCCGTCACTAACCCTGCTCCTAAAATTAAAAACCGTGCCATATTTTCTCTCAACTTTCTGCTATCATATCTGTAATCAGTTCGGCGCATCCTGCTGCCAATGTCAAACCCAAAGACCCATGCCCGATATTATAATAAAGCCCGTCCACTTTACCGGGGCGTACAATCGGTAGGCTTGACGGGGTCATAGGACGTCTGCCAGACCATAGGTTCATAGGCGCGCCATAGTCTGCCACATCTGGCCAAAGCTTTCTGGCTGTCCTTAATAAATGCTGCCCACGTTTAGCAATTTCGGCGTCCGGTAAGTTAGCATCAAGCAATCCGGCAATCCGAATTTTATCACCAATATTGGCGAAAACAAATTTGTTTTTTGGGTCAGTGATACTTGTTTGTGGCGGTTTTGCACCAAGCGGAAAGGTCAGGCTGTATCCCTGCATAGGATAGATATTCTGCTTATCCTTAAGGGGTTTCAAAAATGCATTAGCACCATTACCGAGACACAAAACCGCTGCATCACAAGCAAATACACCCGTGTCCGTCACAATACCTGTCACTTTACCGCCGTTCATCTGCATATGTAGGACTTCATGGTTGAACTTATAGGTGACGCCGAATTTCTTTGTCCCTGCGGATTGCAACGCTTTGCTAAAAGCCACTGGCTCCAACACGCTATCGTCCTTGGCATATAACCCACCGCAAAAATCGCCTTGCCAATGCGCCAACATGGGCTCCACATCTATGCAGGCAGTTTTATCCAACATCTGCACACCTAAACCGTAATCTTCTTTTATATTGGTCAACGATCCGTATGACTGTAACTCATCTTCCGTTCTGGTCAGGATGAGTTTGCCGCTTGGGTTTTGGCTCAAAACTCCTTTCGGAAGTTCCTTCTTCAATTCCTGCATAGCCACAAAAGATTTAGCGGCCAATGTCAACATAGCATGCAAGTTTTCTGTTTCTCTAGCGCGGGTACAATTTCGAATGAAGGCCAGACCCCATTTATAAAAATCTAAACTCTTATTTAGCTGCATACCAATGCCGGCGTCTTTGCCCATCAAATACCCGGGCAGTTTTTTCAGTGCCCCCGGGCTAGCAAATGGCTCTGCATAACTATAGGCAAGCTGCGCACCGTTGGCATAGCTGGTGATTTGTGCGGCGGCGTCTGCTTTATCTAACACAGTGACTTCATGCCCCGCTCGTCCCAAAGCATAGGCAGTGTTTACCCCGATAACGCCTGCGCCTAAAACTAATATTTTCACAAAATTCTCATACAGCGACCAGACTAATATTAAGAACCCCAAACTCTTTATACATTTCAGGCTCTTATAAATATAAAATGCGACTAACCGCCCCGAATAGCAAGCGCCTTGTTATTACCATGCCCCCGTGATAGCGCAGATAAACGGCCCCTCGAAAGCACAAATAAATAACAATGGGGGATATCTAAAGGGGAATATAATGGAAGCAGGTTTTCTTTCACTGGTGCCA
>JAJFFM010000057.1 GCA_021776675.1 Robiginitomaculum sp. | reverse complement strand
GAGAAAGAAGCTTCCGAAGACTAGTCGCAAGCAAACAACAAATTAAAAAACCCGCCCAGAGTTCTCTGAGCGGGTTTTTTTGTGAATTTTCTTCCCCCGTTTACGGGGAAGTGCCGGAGCTCTTGCGTAGGCGATGGGGGCCGTCGTTCTTACGGCGGTACGATGGTGCACGTTATCAGCCGAAAGCTCAATAGCGTACAAAGAGGGGGGCGCCACCATTCGTACCGGGAGCAAACCCTACCGAGCCAACTCCCGCATGGCGCCTTCAATACCCGTAAGTGTCATGGGAAACATGCGGTCTGCGCCTATAATTTCTTGTATCATTTGCGTGGACTGGGAATGTCGCCAATATTGTTCGGGGGTTGGGTTTAGCCAAATTAAATGATCATAAACATCTGCAAACCGCTTAAGCCACACGGCGCCTGCTTCTTCGTTCCAATGTTCTATGGCACCACCTTTAACGGCGATTTCGTAGGGGCTCATGGATGCATCGCCGACGAACACGACACGGTAGTCAGACGGGTATTTGTGCAAGATGTCCCATGTGGGGGTCACCTCACGCATGCGGCGAATATTATCCGTCCAGACATTTTCGTAAATGCAATTGTGAAAATAGAAGTTTTCTAACCGCTTAAACTCGCTGCGCGCCGCCGAGAACAATTCTTCGGCCTGTAATATATGCGCGTCCATAGACCCACCAATATCAAAAAAGGTCAGAACTTTAACTGCATTGCGTTTCTCTGGCCGCATTTTGATATCAAGATAACCCTGGCGGGCCGTAGAATTAATCGTGTCGTCAATATCAAATTCTTCGTGGGCACCCTCACGGGCGAATTTCCGCAGCCGTCTCAGCGCGACTTTGATATTGCGAGTACCAAGTTCTTTGTCGCCGTCCAAATTTTTGAACTGCCGCTTATCCCAGACCTTCACGGCACGGCCGTGGCGACCTTTATCTTGACCAATGCGTACACCTTCGGGGTTATAACCGTGGGCACCGAACGGCGAAGTCCCGCCCGTCCCAACCCATTTATTACCGCCCTCGTGGCGTTCATTTTGCTCTTCCAGACGTTTTTTAAGTGTCTCCATCAACTTGTCCAAATCACCGATGGCTTCAATTTCGGCCATCTCTTCGGGAGTTAAGTGTTTTTCGGCCATTTTCCTGAGCCAATCCTCGGGAATGTCTTGATCGTTTTCTCCGAACAAATCGGTTAGATAATCCATGCCGCGAAACACATGGGCAAATACTTGGTCAAATTTATCCAGATTACGCTCATCCTTAACTAGAGCCGCCCGCGACACATAATAAAACCCGTCGACGGTCTCTCCGGTGACGTCTTTGTCCAGCGCTTCGAGCAAGGTTAGATATTCACGGATAGACACCGGAACATTAGCGGCGCGTAGCTGTGAAAAGAAATCATGAAACATGGGCAGTGTCTATCCTGAGTTTTGGTTAGGGAACACAAAATCGCCGTGACCTTGCATGTTATAGCCGTCATAAGCCTCACCTGCATAAGGGCCACCTTTTTCGACCCAATGCAAGAACATATGGGCGGACCAACGGTTAGGATTTGGATCGAGACGACCGTGGCGGTGCTTAACGCCCTTATAGAGCACTGCATCACCCGGCAACATAGGAAACTCCACATAGCTGTTATCACCGTAGTCTGCTTCTTGTCCGGCCTTCATCCATTTTTCTTGTGGTAATGGCTGCTCTTCAACGCTGAGCGTCCAAGGCTTATCATCACCGTAAGCCAAAGTTATAGACAAAGAATGCTCACAGGCCATGCGGTCTGCGTGGATGCGGCAAATGTCGCCTTGCTGATAAGAACGGAAAAATCCGTAAGTGGGCAAAAGTTCCTTACCCACTAAGCTTTGCATATGTGCCGTCAGGGACCAATGGAATGTTGTCATAGGCATCCAACGGTACGAATAGATTTCGTAAGCCGGTTTCTCGCCGATACGCGGGTCTGCTAATAAGCGCGGCCCGACTTGGGCGATAACCTTTTGAAGCTCCAAGGTCAGATTACTGGCCATTTCCGGCGCAATTAAGCCTTTGATCCACGAACAACCATTATCACGGTATGCGGCGGCGTGTTGCTCTACGGATTGAATACATGTGTTCGAAATATGTGTCATTCTGTCCCCTACCAAATTGATTACGCTTATGCTAGGGGCAGTTATGGACAAACATTATATCAGCGAAAAATACAGAAATGCTATGGCACGCATTAGCGGAGCTTTGGGGGAACCAACAGCTGCGGATTTCTCCGACACAGTTATGGACCTACAAAGCATAGCCGAGTTTTCCCCAAGTGCCAAAGCAAAACTAGCCGTGCTTACGGAACTCGGCGCGGGCACGAAACAAGATAGCGGCAGTGCAGCAAATTTGTTCCTCGCCGCTGCAGGGAGCGGATTACCACCGCTTGTGCGCGAATTGGGTGCATTGGTTTTAATGCGCGGCGGGGCAGATGGTTTTGCCGGGACTCTATTTAAGCAAGCCGCACTGGCCGGCGACTGGATTGCGGCGTTTTTGATATTGCGCGAAGCTGAACGCGGACGTTATTTTTTAAGTCCGGAAAACTTGAAAACCCTAGCCACAAGCTTGTCCGCGAGTGTACCGTTCGTAGAGCAAATCAAGGCTTCAATATCTGGCTTAGCAACTGATATTCACGCCGTACCTGACATGGCCTATGATGCGCAAATTTGCCAAAGCGCTTCAGCTATGCCTACATCATTCACAGAAGTTGAAAGCACAATTCTCCATCTCACTGAACCTGTGGTGAAATCACGTACTGCCGTCTTGAGCCCGTTTCAGTGCGACTACCTCATTGCACTGTCAGTAGCCTTGATGCAGCCTTCCAAAGTCGTCGATGCAGATATTGCTGATAGCAAAAAACAAGGTTACCGAACTTCGGACGGCGCAGTCTTTTTGCCTCACTCACTGGACAGACCTCTGATTAGAATACTGAACAACATTAATCACGCCGCAGGTATCCAACCGCAAAACGGTGAATTTTTAGCTCTCCTGCGCTATCAGCCGGGCCAAGAATATTATCCGCACCATGATTACCTACACGAAGATGCAGAGGATTATTCCAAGGTCAAGGCTTGCGGCCAGAGATGCGCAACGGTTCTGACATATTTAAACGATGATTACACAGGCGGAGAAACCAACTTTCCAACTTTAAATATCAGCTATAAAGGCAAGACTGGTGACAGCTTATATTTCACCAACACGGATGAGGACGGCACCCCAATCCCCGCCTCCTTACATGCAGGTCGTACAATAATTTCAGGTGAAAAATGGCTGGCGACATTATGGATACGCGAAAAACCATTTTGGCCCTGGTCAATGTAATAAGTTGACAATAAGGCCTAATAATGAGTTTATAAAAAAGTATGGAAGAGACTTTACTCATTGGCATAGGTGCCCAAAAATCCGGCACTACATGGCTGGCAGATTATTTGCGTAGCGCGCAACCCGATGTCCATTTACCAACCGTCAAGGAAGTCCATTTCTTTGATAATGTCTGCATGCCCCAATACGGTCAGTTTTTCGACGAACAAAGACTGGCCAGCTTTCAAAAACAGGTGCAATGCCTAAATTTGGAAAAGATTGGCGGTGCGGCGTTAAACGAAAACCTACTGGGTCAACTTGCACGCTTTCAAGCCGTCCGTTCACCTGAGGCCTATATGGGTTTCTTAAACCGGGGCCGTACTGACCAATCAATTTTATGCGATATTACGCCTGATTACGCTATATTGGGCGCAGATGGGTTTCAGTTGATGAAAGACATCCATCCCAATGTGAAGCTCGTATTTATTTTGCGCAATCCGGCCGACAGATATTGGTCGTCTTTGCGGTTCAACAATACTCATAACCCGTCTTTTGATGTGGCCGTAAATTTTGGCCCCATGCTGCGCCGCGAAGATTTTGTCCGCTTCGCTAACTATGACCGCACTATCAGAGTTGCCCTTGAGATATTTACCCCCGAGCAATTACATATAGAATTTTACGAAAATCTGTTTAACGATAAAGCAGTACAATCATTTTGTGAATGGTTAGGCCTGCCATTTATATCTGGTGATTACGGCACCCGCGCTAATGCTGCAAAAACTAGCGCTATGTCAAAAGCTCAGCGTAGGCAAGCCGTTTTGACCTATCAACAAACTTACACAGAAATTGCCGCGCGTTTCCCAGATACATTACCCGATAGCTGGCGTGAAGATATGCACATGTTTCTTTAGCGCCTGCATTCGCCCTCATAAGCCACATTGGCACCATTTCCTGCGGCCGAACAAGCATTGCCATATGTACGGCCATCACAACCACATACGGGCGCGTATTCCTGAGTACAAATTTGTGGGCGCGGACTGCATACACCCGTTTGGCCCGCTGCACCGCACTGGGCGACCTGAGAATACTGACAATATTCATTGGGGTTCGAACACATAGTCCCCACCAATCCGCCGCATATTTGAGTGCCCGTATTTGGGTAATCGGGCTGTGGCTCGTAATTTGGCGGTTGGCTATAGCAGGCACTTAAGAGCACGCCTAAAAATACCGAAATGAAAAACTTTGCTATTTTCATTTTTTCTCTCTTCTAATCCGAAGTCACCTACATCTCTTGCGAAACCACCAACCATTGAATGGAAACGCACGAGATATGTTTCAAATTATTTTTGCACATTTTCAGTCATTTGGTTGAAAGCCGCTTCTACTTTCTCCGCGCCAAACTTTATTCCTAAATCAGTATCCCACGTCACCCGGGCACTTAACTCCCATTTGCCAATGACCTGTGACCAAGCTCCTGTATAATTTTCCCCTGTCTGTGGCGTGCCGGTAACCAACAAAGTGTAATATACTGAACGAGAATTATCTTTGCTCAAGCCTGTGCTGAAATTAGCATTTTTACGAAAAGCTATTTTTTTTGCATCGGGCAACCGTTTCAACATGGCTTGGTCTGCATGGGTAACCGCGTCGAGGTCCGTCACATCACCAGCCAAAGCAAAAAACACGGAAACCGCATTTAACTGGTCCGAAATAATACCATACCCACATCCAACATCATTACCAGACGTGTCAAAGCTAGTTATGCTTTTACGGGCCATTTCCCCGATAAAATTCGGACAGGCAAAACCTGTTATCCGGTGTTTGGGGCCATTATTGTTCGGCGACCATATGTCATCATTTTTTGCAGAACCTCGTTTTACGTCATCGGATAGTAATTGCCAGGCTTCGTCTTCGCAGCCGACTTTTTTCATAGCCTTGAATTTTTGATGTACGGCTTTGCTCCGAATATTTGGATCATTTGGTATATCTGCATCAGCAATTTTCAATGCTTCGTCTGCGTAATAAATCGCCGCGCCAAAAATACCCTGACGATACCGTATATAAGATATATTTAAATTGCCGTTGAACTTTTCTTCTGGGCTTTCAGCAAGTCGTAATGCCTTTCGCAGCAACGACATTTGGACATCTGCATCAACCTCCTCAATCGCTGCTTCGGTTAGGCTTTTCCAAGTATCAGTTGCTGAATTGGTTTGCGAATAGGCTGGAACTACGCCGAATAATATGGCAAAAAATGCAAGAGTGATGATTTTTTTCATGTCTATTTCCTATTCTGCACCGACAATAAGCGAAAAGAGCCACTTGTGTCTAGGTTAGGATACAGACTGTTTGAGAGAATATACTGTGTTTGCGCAGCAATAAATGCCTATTCATTCACATAAATCTTGCGGCACCGTGCACCCAAATGGGTCATGACTTCGTAATTTATCATTTGTGAATGGGCGGATTGGGTTTCCAAATCTTCGCCGAAAAATACGGCCTTTGCTCCCAATTCCACAAAACCTGGATAGTCCGTAATATCAAGAATTGTGTAGTCCATGCTGACACGACCAACCACAGGCACGCGCGCTTTTCCGAGGCGTGCACTGGTAACAATCCTTTTGTCCGAACCACTTAGATTAACCGGCAGACCGTCTGCATATCCGGCGCTGACAATAGCAATTTTCATGTCTTTTTTTGCGGTAAAAGCAGCATTATAACCAATGGTTTCCCCCCTTTTGACCGTCTTAATCTGTAGGACAGGTGCATGCAGTTCGACCACTGGTTTAACACCCTCATTATCTGGGTTTTTTGTGATTTTTCCGCCGTAAAGCCCGATGCCCGGTCGTACCAATTTAAAATGATATTTCGCGCCCAAATAAATGCCGCCCGTATTGGCAAGTGACAACGGCACCATAGGCATTCGGGCAGAGATTTTTTTAAACTGGCCCAACTGGGTCTCGTTTAAGGGATGCTGCGCATCACCAGAACAGGCCAAATGTGACATCACCAGATCAACATCCAGAGCCTCTATCAAAGCTTGGTCAGTAGCAAAAACATCAACTTCTTCGCTGGGGATGCCGAGCCTATTCATGCCCGTATCAAAATGTAAGGCGGTACGCGGCGCATGGTTGACGTCTTTGATGGCTCTGACCCAATCGCGGGCTTGGGTCAAGGAATTGATGACCGGTTTTAATTTACTACCAAAGAATATAGCCGTATCTTGAGGCGTATTGCCGCTCAGTACATAAACACTGGCTTTGGGACCAATTGATGTCCGCAAGATTTTACCTTCACCCGCGTGTGCGACAAAAAATATTCTGCACCCTGCCCCGTAAAGTGCACGCCCGACAACGCCTGCGCCGAGCCCGTAAGCATCAGCCTTTACGCTCGCACCAATACGCGTACCACCAGCTTTGGAGGCGAGATATTTATAATTATCCGCAAGCGCCGTAAGGTTAACCGTCAAGACGGGTCTGGAGGAATAGGTTCTAGCTTGTACCATTACATCGATCTATTGTTGGCTGTCATTATAGCGGTCATCAAAGGATAAATTACCAAATTTGGTCAATTCTGCTTTAAACGATAAAGGCACAGTACCGATAGGGCCGTGGCGCTGCTTGCCTACAATCACTTCCGCCTTGCCGTGCAAAATATCCATTTCCGCTTGCCATTTATGGATGGCGTCTGTGTCGGTATCGTTGGGCTTTTCGCGCTCTTTATAATATTCAGCGCGGTAGACAAACATCACCACATCGGCGTCTTGCTCGATTGAACCGGACTCGCGTAAATCAGACAGTTGCGGTTTTTTATCATCGCGTTGTTCAACTTGCCGCGACAACTGCGCCAAGGCGAGAACGGGCACATCTAAATCCTTGGCCAAGGCTTTCAGACCCATAGTGATCTGCGTAACTTCTTGCACGCGGCCATCATTGGAGCGACCACTGCCCGTGAGGAGTTGCAAATAATCGACAACGATTAAATCAAGCCCGACCATGCGTTTCAAACGCCGTGCGCGTGCTGACAAAGCACCGATAGTTAAACCACCCGTATCGTCAATATAAAGCGGGATTTTTTCGATCATTTCTGCCGCGTCGCGTACGTCATCATATTCGGCTTGGGTAATATCCCCGCGCCTAATCTTATTGGACGGCACGCCGGATTGCTCGGCCAACAAACGTGTTGCCAACTGATCCGCTGACATCTCCAAAGAGAAAAAACCGACAACACCGCCTTCTGTGGTGCGTTGAATACCTTTTTCGTCTTTCTCGGATTTAAAGGCTTTGGCGATATAAAAAGCGATATTGGTCGCCAATGCAGTTTTCCCCATAGAGGGCCGCCCGGCCAAAATTACCAAGTCGGATTTATGCAACCCGCCAAGCTGGCTGTTCAAATCCTTTAAACCCGTACTCATACCAGATAATCCACCGTCCCGCTCAAAGGCAGCTGTAGCCATTTCAATAGAGCGCATCAGCGCCTTGTCAAAACCGACAAAGCCGCTTTGTACGGCGCCCGTCTCGGCGAGCGAGAACAACTGTCCTTCGGCTTCGGAAATTTGCGCGCGGCCATCGCTCTCGCTATCCGGGTTTTCAGCGCTCATCTTCATTTCACCGCCGAGGCGAATAAGCTCACGGCGCAGCGCCAAATCAAATATCAACTTGGCGTATTCGGGGGCCGCAGAACCATCAGGGCGGCTATCCAGTAACAACGCCAAATAATCAATACCGCCAATATCGACCAAGGTTTCGTCTTGGGAAAATCTGTTTTTAAGGACAATAGCATCGGCCAATTTACCGTGCTCAATCAAGACGGAAATACTATCAAATATCCTTACATGTACGGGATTGTAAAAATGCTCTTTGGTGACGATAGCACTGACCCGGTGGAAAACTTCATTGTCATAAAGGATCGCACCCAGTAATGCTTGCTCAGCCTCGATACTGTTTGGTATCAAGTCTTCTGCATCGATTTCAGTATCGTCAAATGGTTCTAGAGTATCTGCCACAATGTCCATGCTCTATTTTTTGTGCCTAGGTTTTTAAATTAATTTAACCTAGAATCCAGAAAACTCCAATTAAATTTGAATTTTGTCGCGCGCATTATCGTATATACACGGCATGAAATGGTGGTTTTAAGCCGCTAACCTCATTTAGCCTGTGGACAGTGTGGATAACTTTACTTGAATGAATTGCATTTTGTATATATGAGTTAAACTCATTATGGACAGTGCAAAAACAACAAAACGTGCAAAACTAGAACAGAGAGAGAAACGCATCATTGTTGCGGCGCGCTCCGTGTTTCTTGAACACGGGTTTAACAAAGCCAAAATGAGCCAAATCGCAGATATTGCCGAACTCGCCGAAGGCACATTATACCTATATTACAAAAACAAAAATGCCATCGTCAAAGCTGTGGTCGCAGATCATTGGCGAGAAATAACGGATGAAGCACAAAAAGCATTTTCAGATACCGACGAGAGCTTTACCCAACTACAAGCCCTCGCAGACTACCACCTAACCATGATGGTCAAACATTGGCGCGTCATCGAACTTGGCTATGTTTTGTATTATTCCCACAGCGACGATGCGGGAGAAAATGCAGGCATGGATTTCAAACGCACTTATGCAGCATTGTTTGATCGGGTCATAGAGCGCGGGCAAGACAAAGGTATATTTGCTAAAAACGTGTCCCTGCCCTTTCTGCGGGATTTATTTTACGGGACTTTAGAATATGCGGCGCGCACTTTAATCCTGCATAATAAACCCCAAGACATCAAAGCCATCATCACCCAATTGATGGCTGTATTACGTCCACATTTATCTGGGAAGACCAACTCGCAAACTGATAATGACAATGCCGTTTTAAAACGGCTGGAGCGCGCCGTTCGCAAGCTAGAACGCTTACGTTAAAGTTTATAAAAGAGCTTCCAATTTAGTGCGCATATTGGCACTAATCGGTTTTGATTTACGAGTTTTCTCGTCCACATAAACATGGACGAAATGCCCTTGGGCGCAAGGCTCAGTTTCTTCTTTTTTAAATAAACCAATTTCGTAACGCACACTGGACGTACCGATTTTTGCGGCGCGCAGTCCGGCCGTTACGGTCTCAGGGTAAGACAAAGGTGCAAAATACTGGCACCGCGTATCAACTACCAATCCAATAGTTTCACTTGCTTGTGGATCCACCAATCCGTTCTCGATTAGAAAATTATTCACCAGAGTATCAAACCACATATAGTAAACGGCATTGTTGATATGGCCGTACATATCATTGTCATTCCAACGCGTTTGGATATCAAGAAAATACTTATAACCGTTTTTACCAAGAAGATTTTTAGGCGTTTTAGACATCAAGCAATATCCTCATATATTTTCACACTCGCCGCCAAAGTCATCTCGCGCGGATTGTTTATAAGAAGTCTAGTCTTGGTCATGGCATCTTCTGCCATCATGGCAATTGCACTGTGCGGAATATTTACACTGCTTAAGGTCTGCGGCACATCTGTTGCGTCTTTAATCCTCTGCATTTCGTCGATCAGCTTCGCCCCCGTCGCACCAATCCTCATATGCACAGCAATCTCCCCGTACAGCGCATCAGCCTTGGGCAAATTATATTGCATCACACCCGTTAAAACCAAGGCGTTAGAAAGCCCGTGGGGCACATGAAAAAAACCGCCAAGAGGATAGGCCAATGCATGTACCGCAGCACAAGGCGCATTGGAAAACGCTTGCCCGGCTAACATAGCCCCTATCAGCATATTTTCGCGTCCATCAATATCACGGCCATCTTTGCAGACATCCTCAATACCATCTTTAAGCTTGGTTAGCGCAGACAAAGCCAAAGTATCTGATATTGGGTTTTTTTGCGGCAAAGACGTATAAGCTTCAATGGCATGCACCATGGCGTCAATGCCCGTAGCAGCCGTGATCATTTTTGGTAGACCTGTAGTCAGCATAGCGTCCAACAACACCCTATCTGCATAAAGCGCATTGGCGACAATACCTTGTTTTTCGGTTTCTCCCGTAGTCAATATGGCGACATTGGTAACCTCGGAACCTGTTCCGGCTGTTGTCGGTACCAACACCAAAGGCAGACGCGGCCCTGTGGCCAAGCCGACACCATACATATCGGTGATCTTTTGATCCGATCCCGCCAATAACGCTATAACCTTGGCCGTATCCATAGGTGAGCCGCCGCCAAACCCGAGCACCAGACCGGCACCGAAATCCCGAGCACGTTTTGCCCCCGCAAGCACGATTTTCTCGGGTGGGTCAGCGACAACTTGGTCAAAAATTTCAAAATCGTATCCGGCCTCGCCTAATGCTGACTTGGCGCCGTCTAATAAACCAAGTCTGTGTACGCCTGCGTCGGTGACAATAAACACACGTTTATTCGGGCACAACCCGTCTATATGGGCATCCATTTTGGCGGCCCCACCGCGCTCAATTCTTATATCAGGAACTGTTCGAAAATTATGCATAGGCCTTTATGGCGCAGGGACGCAGAAACGCAAGCCCTTGGCGGGCGGTGTTTCTGCCCCGCCTGCAAAGCATTGTGCATTGGACATCCAGAGGGTTGCAGCGCTGCCGACAACGTCTAGACATGTATCTGCAATGTTACGGGTCTGGGTCACAACCTGACAAAACTCTGTCGCTGAACCTTTGATATAATTATCGTCTTGCCTATCATTCCATTCCCATAGCGCCCCGGCACATGTCTCCCCGGCCCATTTTGCACTAGACGGTGCAGTTAAGCAGACAAATGGTTTTGGCTTTGGCACTTCCATTTGTCTGACTTTAAATGCCCACGAATATGTTTTAACCCCAAGGTGCGCTATGTTTTTAAGCCTGTCTGTATCCTGGCGTTCTTGGCCCAACACATCAAACACGGCCTGCCCGTGCGCCCAAGTTTCCATTTGCCTCGCGATTAAACTATCACGCGCCGACATAGTTGGTCCGGCCCATTGCAGACGGGTATCGGGATCCAACCTCTGGTAGCTCTGCGCCAGTTTCGGATAATATGCAGTCCAGGCCGCAAATAATTTAGCATCATCACCACCATAGTTTTCAGCCGCCCAATCCCGACCCATATCGCGGTGGCTTTTCCCGGCCATCATATCGCTAGCAATACCTGCGAAAAATGTGCTAAAAGCAGAGCCCTCTTGCAAGCTCAGTCCAGCCGCAACATTCCACATATGCAGATGGATCAGCACATCAAAAACTGTCCAGTCTTTGAACAGAGTTGGTGTTGCAAATGGGTTACCTCGAGACGAATTAATCACGTCTGCTAAGGCTTTGCACTCATCCGTAAAATCCTGGGCTATTTGCTTCATGTGTCTGCCTTTGGTGTAATCTTGAAGAGAGCCTCGCCAGAGTTTATTTGCTCGCCTGCTACGGTAAAAATTTCAGCAACTTCACCGCTACACTGCGCCGTTATTTCATGGCGCATTTTCATAGCTTCCAACACGCCGAGCCTGTCACCACGCGTAACAATATCTCCAACTTCAACAAATATCTCGGCCATATTTCCGTGCATAAGCGCCAATACTTGCCCGTCGTTTTGTTCACCATCCGCGACAGCGAATATTTTATTTTTGTCATGAATATCATAAACATGGCCACCGGACCCGACTTGTAAGTGAGATTTTGACACCGGATAATAAAACAAAGATTGCTTACACCCATCAATGTTTAGAACGGCCAGATGGTCTGTACGTTCAATGAGCTCTATGTGCCAGACATCATCACCACTGCCAATCTGGGTGCTCCGTTCACCGTTCGGCGACACATGAAAACTAAATTCATCGCCGCTGACTAAGCATTGATAGGGGGTCGCAAGGACTGTCCCACTACTCCAATGGGTTGGCGGCGTATTTGCAAACAGCGATTTGCGACGGGACGTCTGAAAGTCCAAATCAAATTGTACGGCAAGTGCTTGCGCCAAAACGGTCTTGGTGAATTTGGGTTCAGTAAACCGCTCTTTATGTGTCTCTACAAATCCGGTATCGACACTGCCATTTATATAGTTTTCATTTGCCAATACCTTCGTCAGAAAACCAATATTGGTAGTGAGCCCAAATAGAGCCGTATCCTTAAGGGCACCTAATAACTTATTTCGGGCATTTTCGCGCGTCTCGCCGTGGGCAATAATTTTGGCTATGAGCGGGTCATAATCAGACGGCACCACCGAACCTGAAACAACACCTGAAACAATCCCCGTATCTACACGCACATTTTCGCCAACCGCAAATACATCCACACGACCACTCGCGGGCAAAAATCCGGCGTCCGGGTCTTCGGCGTATATACGAGCTTCAATAGCATGCCCGTCAAATTGCACATCTTTCTGCATCAGAGCGAGCGGCAGTCCCTGCGCCACATTGATCTGCATTTCTACCAAATCCTCTGCAGTGATAGCCTCGGTTACCGGATGCTCGACCTGTAGTCTTGTATTCATTTCAAGGAAAAAGAATTCCCCACCCACAAGCAAAAATTCGACCGTACCTGCACCAACATAACCAACGGCCTTGGCAACTTGCACGCCTGCTGCCCCCATCGCCGCGCGAAGTTTTTTGCTCAATCCCGGTGCCGGTGCTTCTTCGATAATTTTTTGGTTGCGGCGTTGCACCGAGCAATCCCGCTCCCCCAGATGAATAGTGTTGCCGTGGGCATCCGCGAATATTTGTACTTCAATATGACGAGCACCAATAAGTGCTTTTTCCAATATCAAATCACCATTACCAAATGCGTTTTCGGCTTCACTACGGGCTTGATCTGCGGCGGCCTCAAAGTCTTGTAAATCTGTGACCAAGCGCATACCCATACCACCGCCGCCCGCGAGCGCTTTTACCATCAACGGAAAGCCAATAGATTTTGCCGCAGCGCGCAGGGCTGATATCGACTGATCCGCATCTTGATAGCCGGGGATACACCTCACGCCCGCGCCTAGCATTGCCCGTTTGGCTTTGGCCTTGTCGCCCATAATTTCCATGACCTCCGGCGAAGGACCAATGAATGTTAGCCCTGCGTCCGTGCAAGCCTTCGCAAAGTGTGCGTTTTCCGACAAAAACCCATAGCCAGGATGTACGGCTTGCGCACCACTGCTTTTGGCCGCCGCCAGAATTTTCTCCATATCCAGATAGGATTGCGTTGCAGGGGACGGGCCAATATAAACGGCCTCATCCGCCGTCCTTACATGCAATGCATCTTTATCAGCTTCCGAATATACCGCGACGGTTCGCAAGCCCATAGCATGAGCCGTGCGGATTATGCGGCATGCAATTTCGCCCCGGTTAGCAATAAGTATGGAGGAAAACTTCATGTTTTATCTACCCAATTTGGTTTTCGTTTATTCATGAATGCAGTGAGCCCCTCACGTCCTTCATCCGATTGTAAAGCCGTCAGGAAAGTTTGCGCCGCCGCGTCCGTAAAATCCTCCGCACCCAATTTGGAAAGTAAATCTTTAGTCAAAGCATTTGCCCCCGGCGCACACTGTAAAACTTGATTTTTAATCTCGATTTCTTTGGCCGTTAAATCGTCATTGACAAAATCTGCAATCCCGTAAGTTTGCGCCTGTTCGCCGCTGAATAAAGCCCCCGTCAGCATCAAACGTTTGGCCGTAACCAAGCCCGTTCGCGCCGCCACATAAGGCGCAATTTGCGCGGCTATTATTCCGAGCCTCGTTTCGGTCAGGGCATATTTGGCCGACTTGGTCGTCACTACAATATCTGCGCAACAGGCCAATCCGAGACCACCGGCCATCGCAGCACCTTCGACCAAAGCCACGACCACTTGCGGCATAGATGCGACCAACGAAAACAAGGCACCGCCGCCCTTACTCATGGCCAAAATATCTGCATCACCCCCAGAAAACCCCTTAAGATCACCACCTGCACAAAACACACCGCCATTACCGCGCACGGTGATGCCCCGCACTGAACGATCAGTGCGTACTGCCATTAACACCGCCGTCAAATCCGCAGACATGCCCGCGGATAGTGCGTTACGGTTTTCGGGTGTGTTCAGCGCTATGGTCAGCCAACTACCGTCCCATTTTGCACTTAAATTTTCTGTTTTCGGTAATGTCATTTTACATTATTTCCTTCTACATTCTGGCAATACCAAAGCTGTTGGGACGGAGTTTTCTATTACGGCCTTCCCAAACCGTAGCCAGTAAAAGACCCAAAACCTTGCGGCTGTCGCGCGGGTCTATCATACCGTCGTCAAGACAATGACCCGAAGTATAAAATGCGCTGGACTGGCTATCGAAATGATATGCAAGCATAGCTTTTTGTTGAGCGGCTAAATCTGGGTCTATCTCTATGCCCTTGGCCTTGGCACGGGCTTCGCCGACGATGTTCATCACCGTGCCGGCTTGTTCACCACCCATAACGCCTGCGCTGGCATTTGGCCAAGTGAACAAGAAGTCCGGATCAAATCCGCGCCCGCACATACCGTAATTCCCAGCCCCGTAACTGGCACCGATCATCAAAGTAATTTTAGCAACTTCGGCATTGGTTACGGCTTGTATCATCTTGGAGCCGTGCTTGATCATGCCTGCTTGTTCATACTTCTTACCGACCATATATCCGGTGGTGTTTTGCAAGAAAATCAGCGGCGTACCGGCTTGATCACAGAGCTGTATGAATTGCGCCGCCTTGGTGGCTCCGTCCGTATCTATGGGGCCATTATTGGCAATGAATGCGCAGCGCTGTCCGTAAATTTCGGCTTGCACACAGACGGTAGAAATGCCGTAACGGGATTTAAAATCCGCGAAATCGGAACCATCCACAATGCGCGCAATAACTTCACGGGCTTCATAAGGAGTGCGGTAATCCGTAGGGACAATACCTGCGATTTCATCAATATCGTAAAGAGGTTCTTTAAAGTCCGGTATAGTTGGTGTTTTGCATTTTTCGTTCCAGCCCAAACGCGCCACAACCTCGCGCATCATGAGCACAGCCTCGCCGTCATCTTCGGCCAGATATTCTGCCAAGCCTGAAACAGCGGCATGCATGTCTGCACCGCCGAGCTCAGCTTCAGTGGCTATTTCTCCAGTTGCGGCTTTCAGCAAAGGCGGCCCCGCTAGGAAAGCCTTCCCCCCACCTCTGACCGCAACCACAGTATCCGATAGCCCCGGCATATAAGCGCCGCCCGCCGTAGAACTGCCGTGCAATATTGCCAGTACGGGAATACCCTTTTTCGACAGCCGCGCCAGATTGGCAAATAAAGTACCGCCGTTCAAAAACTGCCCTACCGTATAATTCAGCAGATCACCGCCCGCACTTTCTACCAAATGTACGAACGGTAGGTTTTGCTTGAGTGCAATATCTTCGAGCCGCCCCAAACGGTATCCACCTGCTGTGGTTAGCGAACCGGCTTTGATACCGCTATCATCCACGACAATTGCACAGCGCACACCGTTGATAAAACCGACCCCTGCGATGATCGTACTACCGGGAATAGATTTCTCTTCTTTTTTTGTGTCCTGTAAATATCCGGCAATATTGCCAATTTCTAAAAATGGTTGTCCCGGATCAAGCAAGCGCGCCAAACGTTCACGCGGTAATAATTGCCCACGTGCATCAAACCGCTCTTTGCGCGACGCCGATAATGCGGGAGCGCGCGCATTCAGCTCCTTCAGCTTATCCACCAGAGCAAGCATGTCTTTGCGGTTGGCTTTAAAAAAATTTGAATTTACATTTATGGTCGATTTATAGACGGCCATTACAAGTCCTCTAATAATGAATTTGGGATTGAAATCTGGGTAGTTAATAGAATTTGAGCGTAGCCCTTGCCTTGGGAATCGTTGCGCAAAGACGCCATACCGCCGCCGCCAAGTATGTTAGTGATGGTAATATTCATGGCGTCCGTGCCCGGTAAGTAATAGCGCGATATTGTGCTGTCTTCGGCCATAAAATGCGTAAACACTGTACCAATTTTTTGGACGTCGAGCGCAGCCCAAATATAAGGCATAAATTCAGTGCGGCGTGCCAATACGCCAATATTAGCCATGTCTCCTTTGTCACCAGAGCGCGCCCATGCCAGTTTAACCAGAGGGATTTCGGTCATGACTTCAGCATTCGCTGCAGGCGGTACATGTTTTGTAGCCGTTTTTCTTATAGCCATTGTTTTACCAGAAATATTTGGCATGTCCCCAAAAACAATAACCTCCCCGTCTACTTCAACCTGTATGTCTGTCTTATCGCTCAAATAAGAAAACAAGCGTACCACGGGAGACGGTTTGGCCCGCACACCTGTAAAGCCGGAAATCCCGGGCGCTGCGGCCAAGCCAAGCCCTGCTAATTGTTTTAGAAATATTCCCACCCCGCGTATGTCTTGGTGTTTGACGGCTGTCTTCAGCACAACTTCATTACTTTCATTATTCTCGCCGAACTGGCTCCCCGCCCCTAATATTTCAATACTGGTTTCGCCAAAGTCTGCGAGCTTCATACTGCGGAAAATTTCGCGGCTGCGTTTCAAGACAGCAGCGTGAAAGCTTTGTGCTTTTTTGGTCGCTGCCGCGCCGTAAAAAGTCGCATAGGAGCCGCCGCGAAAACCGTCCAGATAAGTCATACAGGTTTTATATGTCGTGGGCGCTGACCATCCCTTTGCGCCGCTCACACGCACTTTGTTTTCGGACAATTCCTCAAGGGTAACTTTGGAGAAATCACAGATGACATCGGGCAACATATAATTTTGCGGATCGCCTATTTCGTAGAGCATTTGCTCGCCGACCGTGGCACGACTGACCAGGCCCGATGTGTCCTTTGGCTTGCTGATGACACAAGTTCCGTCCGCGCTTATATCTGCAATTGGATAGCCCAGATTACTGATATCATCTATGTCCTTCCAGTCGGTGAAGTTTCCGCCCGTGGCCTGCACACCGCATTCAAGCAAATGTCCGGCCAAAGACCCACCTGCCAACTTGTCAAACTCACTTGCTCCCCAACCAAATTCGTGGATACAAGCCCCGAGCGTCACGGCGCTATCGACGCAGCGCCCTGTGATGACAATATCCGCGCCCGCAGCCAAAGCACGCGCAATAGGAAATGCGCCCAAATAAGCATTGATACTCAGGGTTTTATCAGGCGCGGGACATGCCGCACCCGAAAACATATCAGTTATTTTGCTCCCGGTAATATCGTCCTTGCGCGTTAACAGGTCATCACCTTCAACCACTGCAACTTTCAAATTTAATCCGTGCTTATCTATGATCACCTGCAAGGCCGCCGCGCAGGCTTTCGGGTTGAGACCACCCGCATTGCTGATAACCTTTACGCCTTGTTTGGCGATCTCAGAAATGTTTGGCAGCATAGCCCCCGTGATAAAATCCGTAGCGTAACCGCCGTCCGGGTTTTTCGCTTTGGCCCGCGCCAATATCGACATGGTGATTTCGGCCAAATAATCATAAACCAGATAGTCAAGCTTGGCGCCCGCCAACAATTGTCCGGTGGCATGGTTTGCATCACCCCAATAGCCACTAGCACCGCCAATTTTTATCGTACGCTCAAGCATATTGTTTGACGGCGCACTTGACTTGGCGAATAAAATGAATAATCCTCATATATACTGAATATACCTCATTATTTAAGAGTCAAGTTATGAGCCAAAAATTGAACCAAGAAATAAGTAAACCGACAAAACGCGAATTAACAGAATACGCCGCCGAAGCGGACGCTTGGTTTACGGAAAACACACCGCGCGATGTCGGGTTTATGTTGCCGCTTACATTCATGGAAGTGGGCACAGACAGACAGTTCGATTTTCTGCGGGATTGGCAGCGCAAGCAATATGAGGCCGGTTATCTCGGCGCACATTGGCCCAAAGAATACGGCGGCGGCGGGCTGCATTCAAAATTCCAAGCCGAAGCTACCAAGGCCATGCAAAAACACAATGTACCGATTACCTTAAACGCCATCGGCACCAATTGGGCGGGGCCTCTTTTGCTCGATATTGGCAGTGAAGCGCATAAGAAAAAATACATCAAAGGTATTCTCACGGCCGAAGATATTTGGTGTCAGGGGTTTTCCGAACCCGATAATGGCTCAGACTTGGGCGGGCTTAAGCTCAGGGCAGAACGAGAAGACAATAGCTATGTCTTAAACGGCAGCAAAATTTGGACGACCCTTGGCGCACACGCCAAATATATGATTTTGCTCGCGCGCTCTGATCCCGCACCAAAAAGTAAATATGCGGGCATGAGTTTTATTCTCACCCCTATGGGCGCACCAGGCATCAGTACTCAGAAGATTAAAAAAATAACCGGTGAACACGGCTTCACCCAGACATTTTTTGACAATGCCCGCATTCCTGCGGACGGCTTAGTTGGACCAGAAGGCCAAGGCTGGCGTGTTGCTATGCAATTGCTGGAGTATGAACGCGGCGCGCGCGCAGGCCAAGCAGGTGGTATCATCATGCAAACGCCCGACGCCTATGCCATTGTTGATTTAGCGCGCACTGCAATAAGGGACGGTAAGCCTGCTATTGAAGACCCAGTGCTGCGGGATAAGCTTGTGGACTTCATTATTGAAATTCATGCTCAAAACCTGAACCAAACCCGCGCAAAAACCCCGGGGCTTAATTCGGAACATCCCGCAGGATTAATGCTAATGAACAAATTGGTGTTCAGTGAACAAGCGCGCGAAATAAGCCAATTCGCCATGACCCTACTCGGCGAAAATAGTGCATATTATGTAGACGAGCCCAATGCTATCGACGGCGGGCTATGGGCGCGATCATACCTGAATGCGTTTTCGGCGACCATCGGCGGCGGCACATCCGAAATTCAGCATAATATTCTGGCAGAACATGTACTGGGACTTCCTAAAGATAATATGCGAGCAGGCACATGATGCATAAATTAGCAGATATAGGCCTGAGCGAAATGCAGGCAGAGATGGCGGATCTTGCCGCACGTTTTTGCACGGAAAAATCACCCATAGAAAAAGTTCGGGATTTGCTTGATGGCGGAGAAGGTGAGGGACAAGGTTATTGTGAAAGCGTTTGGTCAGAAATCGCGGCGCTTGGCCTGACGGGAATTACCGTACCAGCAGAATATGGCGGTTCCGGCTTAGGCTTAGCAGAAATAGTTCCCGTGGCTGAACATATGGGGCGCACTCTTTTGGCAGGACCATATATTGATACTGTATTGGCGGCTTACATAATTGATAAAGTTGGAAACGGGGCGCAAAAACAAAACTACCTTACGCAAATTTGTGCAGGACGGACATTCGCCTTGGCTTTATCAGAGACTAATGGTGATTGGGAGCACCTCAATATTACCGCAAAAGCAAACTCTAATAAATCCAGATTTGTTTTAGCAGGCGAGAAGAGATTGGTCACATTTGCCGCCACCGCAGACTTTATTTTAGCCACCGTTATGCAAGCCGGTACGCCAGTTCTTGCTATCTTAGAACGCAAAGATATTCAAAGCGATGCACTGCGCCGCGAGAACATTATTGATGAAACCACGCGCACTTATTCGCTAAATTTAGACGGACTGAGCGTGAGTCCAAACGCGGTCATTACCCATAAAGATATCGCTAGATCCTTGCACCAGATGAACTTGGCCGCAAATCTTCTAAACTCAGCTACCATGGTCGGTGGCACCAAAGCCGTCCTTGATTTGACCATCGAGTATGCCAATACCCGCACCCAATTCGGTCGCCCTATTGGCGCCTACCAAGCGGTTAAACATCCTTTGGTTGATGCGTGGATAGGCTATGAAAAAGCACGGGCGCTTCTGTATAGTGCCGCTCATAATTTCGGCGAAACATCAGCCGAAACTGCTGTGCTTATGGCGCGGGTCAAATCTGAAACCGCATTTGCATACGCTGCTGACCGGTCCATTCAGTTCCACGGAGCAAATGGCTTTACCCATGATTGCGATGCGGGACTTTATCGTCGCCGTGCGTTATATTGCGCCAGCAGGTACGGCGATGCCGCCCACCAAAAACGTAAATTAGCCGCATTGTTATTTACTTAGAGTAAAATGATAAAGGGCGTGCCACTGGCCCGCCCTTATCAAACTTAATTTGGAAAAATTATCTAGTAATTTGCACCATTCTAGTAGTTCGCATCACTCTAGTAGTTAGCACCTATGGTGAACCAAA
>JAJFFM010000056.1 GCA_021776675.1 Robiginitomaculum sp. | reverse complement strand
AAGGCCATTGCCGGTAAAAAGAAATAGGGTAGGTCAAAATGGCTAAAGAACCGGGTCGCGTCCGCCGCGCTGATAGAAAAAATATCACATCAGGTGTTGCGCATGTTAATGCGACATTTAACAATACTATGATTACCATCTCCGATGTCCAAGGCAATGCAGTTGCTTGGTGTTCCGCAGGTGCAATGGGCTTTAAAGGCTCTCGTAAATCTACGCCTTATGCGGCGCAGGTCGCTGCTGAAGAAGTTGCCCGCAAGGCGCAAGACCACGGCATGCAAACGCTAGAGATTAATGTAAATGGTCCGGGATCCGGCCGTGAAAGCGCTGTTCGTGCGCTACAAGCCGCTGGCCTCACCATTACAACAATTCGCGACGTAACACCCATTCCACATAATGGTTGTCGTCCACCTAAACGCCGCAGAGTCTAAGAAATAGTCTAGAAATAGTCTAAGAAGCGTTTAGTCCCTAATTCAAACCTTTAATCCAAGAGGTACTCAAGTGATTGAAAAAAACTGGCAAGAGCTCATCCGTCCAATCAACCCCGAAGTTGAACCTGGCAAAATCCCTGAGAGACAAGCTACTATTATTGCAGAACCGCTAGAACGTGGTTTTGGTATGACAGTTGGTAATGCGCTTCGCCGCGTATTGCTGTCGTCCTTGCAAGGTGCAGCTGTGACTTCCATCCAAATTGATGGTGTTGTTCACGAATTTACATCTATTCCCGGTGTGCGTGAAGACGTTACCAATATCGTATTGAACATGAAGGGCCTGGCTGTGCGCATGCATTCTGAGGGGCCTAAGCGTTTACTGTTGAAAAAATCCGGTTCTGGCCCCGTAACTGGCGCAGATATCGAAGAGACTGCAGACGTAGAAATTTTGAACCCTGAACATGTTATTTGTACCATGGACGAGGGCACGGATTTGCGTATGGAGCTAACTGTAAATACAGGCAAAGGCTATGTAGCTGCGTCTGAATTACGCCCTGAAGATGCGCCGATTGGCCTTATCAGTATCGATGCTCTGTATAGCCCGGTTACACGCGTAACTTACCGCGTAGAAAACACCCGCGAAGGTCAAGTTCTTGATTATGATAAACTTCTGATCGACGTCGAGACCAATGGTGCGGTTACGCCGGAAGATGCGATTGCTGTTGCAGCGCGCATTTTGCAAGACCAGTTCCAAGTATTCGTCAACTTTGACGATCCGGAAGATATTGGCCGCGGCGAAGAAAAAGACGAGCTCGACTTCAACCCTGCGCTTCTACGCAAGGTCGACGAGTTGGAACTTTCTGTTCGTTCTGCTAACTGCTTGAAAAACGACAATATCGTATATATCGGCGATTTGATTTTGAAATCAGAAGCAGAAATGCTCCGCACTCCGAATTTTGGCCGCAAGTCCCTCAACGAAATCAAAGAAGTGTTGGCTGCTATGGGTTTGCACCTCGGTATGGACGCGCCAAACTGGCCGCCTGAGAATATCGAAGAGCTTGCTAAGAAATACGACGACCACTATTAAGTCGCCACGTTAAGAAAATATAGTCCCGGTAACGGGAAACAGAATAAGGAATATCGCCATGCGCCACCGCATTGCCCATCGGAAACTAAACAGAACAAGCTCGCACCGTAAAGCGATGTTTGCCAATATGTCTTCCAGCTTGATCGAGCACGAGCAAATCGTAACAACTTTGCCTAAAGCTAAAGAGCTTCGCCCATTCGTGGAGAAATTGGTTACTTTGGCCAAAAAAGGTGATCTCGGTTCACGTCGTCTGGCCATTGCCCGCACACGTAACCAGGAAATGAGCAAGAAATTGTTCGAAATTTTGGGACCACGTTATAAAGACCGTCAAGGCGGCTATATTCGTATCATGAAAGCCGGATACCGCTACGGCGACAACGCGCCAATGGCCGTTATCGAATTCGTAGACCGCGATGTAAACGCCAAAGGCGCAGTCGACCACGCCCGCACCGCATCCGAGGAAACGGTCGAAGCTTAAGTACAGGCGCAGAGATTAAATACGAAAAACCCGCCCTAAAAGGCGGGTTTTTTTATGGAGAAGGCTTTGTAGCTTTGTGTAGTGCAACAATGCCTAAACTGTAGTTTTTATAGCTTATATCTTGAAAGCCAAAAATTTCCAATTCTCGGATAAACGCTTGCTGGCTTGGCATGTCATGGATGCCGCGAAGCAGATAATCATGTGCAGAGCGATCCCCACCTGTAGCTAGACGAGCAATCACCGGAATGCACCATTCCATATATTTGAGGTAAGCCTTATGGATTAAGCCAAGAGGAATGTGGGAAGCCTCCAGACAATAAAAACGTCCGCCAGGCTTGAGAACACGCAAAGCTTCGGTGAGTATTAAATCACGTTCACAGATTTTCATAGCAAAGGAAATCGCATAAGCGTCCACAGAATTGTCGTCAATTTGAGATAAATTGTGTGCATCTAGTATTTGGAAAGTCAACTTTGCTTGAGGGTTTTCAAGTTCATCTACCTTTGCAAGCGCCATATCTAACATTGGCTGGCAAATATCGCTAACTATGATGCTACTACCCTGAGGTAATTTAGTCGCAAGCCGTAAGGCTATGTCACCAGTGCCAGACGCAATGTCCAATACTGTATCTGGTACGCCCTGTGCTATGGTTTTAACCATAGAACGTTTCCAGAGCCGGTGAATGCCAAGGCTGAATATATCACACAAAAAATCATAACGCGTAGCAATACGAGCAAAGACGTTATCGTCACTTGGGCTGAATTCGGCTGAATTTTGTTTCATGCTTTACGTTTAGGTCGGATAAATAGTACCCGCAACTAAAATTAAAAAACCCTCATTTCTGTGCTTAGGGCTTTAAAATGGGGGCGATTGCCCCTATTTTAATGTTATGAAAAAAATATTTACATCGTTTATCGGGTCGTTTTTTGGTGGTGCTTTAGTATTGGGTGCGGTGTTTATTCCCACTGCCTGCGCGGACCCCGCACAGCAAGAGACGCCTCTTTCTGAAACCTCTATTATGGTGCCGCAGATAGTACCGGACTCTTCGGCGCAAATGAAAATGTCATTTGCCCCCGTGGTTAAAGAAACCGCGCCGGCTGTGGTCAATGTTTATTCCGAACGTAAAGTGGTGCGGCAGGTCGACCCGTTTTTCTCGTTTTTTGGTCGTGGTATTCCGCGTGAGCGCACGGAGCGGTCACTGGGTTCGGGCGTCGTCGTCCGTTCTAACGGTGTTATCGTCACCAATGCACATGTGGTTAAGGGGGCGCAGGAGCTGCGTGTAGTTTTAGCTGACCGCCGTGAGTTTGAAGCCACACTCTTGGCCGCAGATACAGAATCGGATTTAGCGATATTGCAAATAGACACCAAGGGCGAACGATTGCCCGTACTGCCCATTGATAGTGACAACTCATTAGAGGTTGGCGATTTGGTGTTGGCTATTGGTAATCCGTTCGGCGTTGGCCAAACCGTTACTTCGGGCATAGTTTCTGCTCTTGGCCGCACACAGGTATCTGATCTTGCCAATTTCATCCAAACGGACGCTGCCGTGAACCCCGGTAATTCCGGCGGGGCTTTGGTGGATATGGACGGACATTTGGTCGGTGTGAACACGGCGATATTTTCGCGCTCAGGTGGCTCTAACGGTATTGGTTTTGCTATTCCGGGTGAACTGGTCAAGCGAGCCGTAGATAGTTCATTATCTGAAGGTAAAATCGTCCGCCCGTGGATTGGTGCGCGCACAGAAGGTGTCAATGCCGTGATGGCTGAAGCGCTTGGCCTGGACAGGCCGCGCGGTGCTATTGTAGAAGAAATATATGAAGACGGACCAGCAGACAAAGCAGGCATAAAACGCCGCGATGTGGTGCTATCCATAGACGGCACAGAAATTTATGATGATAGCGGGCTAAGGTTCAAACTCGCAACGTTTTCGCCCGGTCACAAAGCCCGCGTACAGGTATGGCGCGACGGTAAAACACGTACCGTATCGGTTAAGGCGGATACACCCAAGGAAAACCCCAAACGTGACCTCTTAACCCTTACGGGCACCAACCCATTTGAGGGCTTAAGCGTTGTCAATATGTCGCCGGCATTGGCAGATGAAATGGATTTTGATCCATTTGCCAAAGGTGTTGTAATTTCGAAACGCAGCCGGGATAGTTTGTCGGCCAGATATAGGTTTCGTACGGGTGATATGCTGTTGCAAATCATGGGCGAAGACATCACTTCTACGCAGCAATTACAAGACGTGTTGGACGAATATGACGGAGAGCGAAATTGGCAAATAAAACTAGACAGGGGTGGCCGCGTCACCAATAGCCGTATCCGGTTTTAATCAGTTAAGAATTGTAAACATAAGTATTCTTGTCTTTTTGTTGAAATGACCTATGTTGCCACTAGATAAAATATAGAGGTCATTATGAAATTCATTGCAAAATTATCAACCTTAGCCGTAATAGGTACGCTGCTGGTTGGCTGTGTAACAGCCGATCCAAATTCTGAAGAGGCGGCCGTAGACCGCTTGGTTGCTGCTGAAGGTAAGTTAGCACAGAATGTTGATGCTGATTTTGAAGGCGATGCCTATAATCAAGACGGTGAGAAAGTGACCTGCAAAAAAATTAAAGTCACAGGGTCTCGTATTGGTCAATACACAGTCTGTAAAACGGCCGCTGAATGGGCAACGGCACAAGACGATGTAGCCGCTCGTATTGAGCAAATTCAAGGTGAAAGTGGCGCGCGACTTGGTGATTAATTTGTAGATTAAATTTAAGTACTTCTAATAAATAACTAGCGCATATATGCGGCTTATGAAATAATTGAGCCATGAGCGACCTTTTCCAAACTGCTGGCCTTGATAGGGACGCACCGCGCCCATTGGCGGATTTATTGCGGCCACGAACAATAGAAGATGTGGTTGGGCAAGATCATTTACTCGCAGACGGTGAACCAATTGGGCGTATGCTCAACAGCGGACGTCTTGCTTCGATGATATTGTGGGGGCAGCCCGGTGTTGGTAAAACAACCATTGCTAGGCTCATTGCGGGACATGCGGACATGGAATTTGTTCAGCTGTCTGCAGTTTTTTCAGGTGTCAAAGATCTTCGCCAAGTATTTGCGGACGCCGAAAATCTGCGCGCGGCGGGTCGTGGTACGCTGCTCTTTGTGGACGAAATCCACCGGTTTAATAAAGCCCAGCAAGACGGATTTTTACCCTATGTAGAAGCGGGTATTGTAACGCTTATTGGCGCTACGACAGAAAACCCGAGCTTTGAGCTGAACGGCGCTTTGCTCTCGCGGGCACAGGTATTTGTATTAAAACGTCTTAGTGAAAAGGCGTTGGACGAGTTATTGGTACGCGCCGAAAAAATCACAGAGCAAAACCTGCCCCTGACAAGAGATGGCCGCGATGCCTTGATAGCCTTTGCGGACGGGGACGGGCGGTATTTGCTCAATCTGGCAGAAGAAATATTTGCGCTTGAGATTAACAAGACTGCGATAAAGAAAAAACTAGATGCTAAAGGTGTCGCCAAGCATCTGCAAAAACGTGCGCCCGCCTATGATAAAAATAGCGAAGAGCACTACAATCTAATCTCGGCTTTGCATAAATCTATCCGTGGTTCTGACCCGGATGCAGCTCTGTATTGGTTGGCGCGCATGTTAACGGGCGGGGAAGATCCTTTGTATATTGCGCGGCGCATTATCCGTATGGCATCGGAAGATATTGGCTTGGCCGATCCACTTGCTTTGATGTTGGCCAATGAAGCTATGAATACTTACCGGTTTTTGGGCTCACCCGAAGGTGAACTGGCCATAGCCCACGCCGTTGTCCACATGGCCACCGCGCCTAAGTCCAACGCAGTTTACACGGCTTTTAAATCGGCTATGCGCGCCGCGAAGAAAACTGGCTCCTTAATGCCGCCTGCGCATATTTTAAACGCGCCGACCAAGATGATGAAAGATTTGGGCTACGGCAAAGGTTATGCTTATGACCACGATACAGAAGAAGGTTTCTCCGGCCAAAACTATTTTCCGGACGACATGAATAGAGAACAGTTCTACGCGCCCAAAGGTGAAGGCAGAGAGCGAGAGATCAAGGTAAGGCTAGAACGGTGGGCTGCATTGCGCGAGCGCAAAATTTAATCGCTCCATAAGCGCCGTGCGGCTTTTATGTTTGATTTTGTTGCGCCGGCCATTCTTTGCTCAATAAATGTGAGGCCTTGTAATATCCATGCGGCCATATCAGGGTTGTTTAAGTGGTAGAAATGATGCCGACCTTCGCGGCGTTCGGTAACAATGCCGTGCATGCGTAAGAGGCGTAGATGTTGAGATACGCGCGGTGTCTCTAGCCCCAATATTTTAGCCAAGCTGCTGACATCTTTCTCGCCGACGCGTAATTCTTCGACCATGCGAATGCGGTCTGGGTGTGCCAGTATTCCAAATATTTCGGCCAATTCTTTTGCGACGACCTGCCTGCTTGGCATAATGCTCTCCTGTCAAAAACGCCACCAAAGACGCTTATGTTTCTATAAAACAGATGTTTTAGATTACAAAGTAATAATTATGGATGCAAAAGCTTGCAAGTTTGCAATATAGCAATTAAGGAAATGCTACGTTATCAAATATTGGAGACATATGTGAAAAATTACAGATCATTATTTTCTATTTCAGCACTTGCCCTGTGCATAACAATCTTATCTGCTTGCCAAAATGCAACATCAGTAAAGAACGCAACAATTACCAAGAGTGAGAAAGCCGCTACGGAAAAACCACATTGGGAATATGCGGGTGAGCATGGACCAAACCATTGGGTCGAAGTGTCGGATGATTTTGCTATGTGCGCGGCTGGTAAACTCCAGTCCCCATTTAATATCTCTGCGGATATAACTGCGAAGCTTCCTGCGCTGGGATTGAACTATCAGGCTGCTCCAATGAAAATCATCAATAATGGTCATACCATACAAGCCGACCAAACAGGCGGAGGCACGTTGAATGTAGACGGTAAAACGTATGATTTGTTACAGTTTCATTTCCATACCGGAAGTGAGTACGCAATTGATGGAAAGTCCTATCCACTGGAAGTCCATTTTGTTCATGTATCAGATGCAGGTGAGTTGGCCGTTGTTGGCGTGATGTTCGAGGAAGGTGATGCAAATACAGAGCTCGCAAAAATATGGGAAAATATGCCAGCAAATAAGGGTGGAAATACCGTTGATGGGCAAAGCATCAATGCGCTAAATCTGTTGCCAGACAGTAAGAAATATTACCGTTTTATGGGTTCTTTGACGACACCTCCATGTTCAGAGGGTGTGAATTGGCATATGATGAGTGAACCAATTACTGCCTCCGCAGAACAAATTGCCGAATTCAGAGAAATCTACCCGATGAATGCAAGGCCGCTCCAGAAAGAAAATAACCGTTTGGTCGTTCTTGGCCAATAGTGCGTGTGCTACCCCCACACACGCAAAATTCGACATGGCTTTTAAACCAGATGCACCCCTTCCGAAATGATCTGGTTCGGTACCTTCCTGCCGAAAAGTCATGTCGATACCTTTTCGTCGTTTTGTGAGCAGGGTAATGCTTAGGGGGTTATGTGAGTGACCATTTTATGGTCAAACAAATTATATTGGTATACGTGACTTTCTATTGTTCTTATATATGCAAGAACATGCAACTAAGCATTTATAAATGTGACAAAATAGGGGTTCGTAATGACTAAACCGATTGCAAAAAGTAAAAGCGTGAATTTTTAGGAGTTCTTTAGAAACCCCCCAATTGTCGGTGTCATTGCTTTCATGGCAGTATTTGTTGTCCAACCTATTGGCCATATAATCATGATTGTCATGGAGAATGTCCTTATTCACGGTGATATGTGGTATTCGAAATTTACTGAATTTTATGATGCGCCGCCGGTATTCCCCGAAGGGTATGAAAATTATTTGGGTATCGATAATATTCTTTACCTGCCTGCATTCATCATGGGGGTTGTGGGCTTTGCTATTGTCATGTGGGGCTTTCGACGAGATACAGAAATTGCAGGCACTTGGGCCGGTTTTATTGGCTCTACGCTTTTGTGGACGGGGTGGGTCGAGTTTTCTCTACATTTCCACGCCCGTTACTTTGCGGTTAAATCATTGTGTGATGATGGCGCCTATGCATTTGCTTGTGCGAGTAAGCCTGCGACCAAGCCTGAATATTTTCTCATGCAGGTCTCTGTGGGTTTCTTGTTGGCGATTATATTTTATAATTTAGTGAAAATTGCCGGACGCTGGGGGTGGTTTAACGAGTATTGGGCGCATCCTATGGACTATCCAATAGCCTCGGGCTTGACGATTTTGGCACTGGTCGGCTTTGCGATTATTAGTATCAAGACGGCAACAAATAAGACCAAACAAATAGATCAGCACTAGCTATGCACTGAAAATCTAGGCAAGGGGTGTACGGATAATGCCCCTTGTCTTTATAATTTTCAGCCTGTTTCGTATTTATTAACATTGCAGATGTACCTGCCACTATTGCTTCAGTTTAGCAGGCTGTAAATGGAGGTCTCAATCGCCGGGTTAATTTTCACGACCACGTCCGCAGATAAAATTGCGTCCATGGACTTAGTTGGCCACCCGTTCTTGCACGAGCAGGGGCAGGTTGTTTTACGTGGAGTTGTTAAGTTGTTCGATATCTCAGAGCAGAAATGGTGTATGTCCGCCCACAAAATTGAAGTTTTGCAAAAATATGCAGGTGTGTGGGCGGCTGAAGACCAAGTCGAGACTTATCATGGGCCAACGGATCAGACGTCTTTCTATTGTTGTGATGTTAAAGGCCATCCAAAGTTTGGGGTCAGTACCAATTTCAGTTGCTATGGTTCGAAGTTTCATATCGGAATGCCTGCAGACGATCCGTGGCGTGGTAATATATGGCCGGAGCTTGATACAGAGTATTTGACACCTGATATGACATCATCAGGATTGAGCCAGGGGCTATCTATCGGCCACATTTTTCGTACGGGAAATATATCTTGAATGTTTTAGAACCATTCTTATATTGGATTTATGAATACCAAGACACCTAATATCGAAACGGACATACCGCGTCTTCTTGCTAAGCATGGTATTCGTCCGACAAAAATCCGTAGAGCAATTGCGGGGCTTTTGTTTGATGGTGTGGATAAGCATGTGAGCGTTGATGATGTTATTGATTTGGCACGGGATCAAAATATCAAAACCTCTGTGGCCAGTGTCTATAACACTTTGAACCAATTCGCGAGCGCCGGGTTGTTGCACCGGGTGATGGTGGAGCAAGGACGGGCGTTCTTTGATACCAATCTTTCCGAGCATCACCATTTTTATCTTGAAGATGAGGAGCGGCTCGAAGACATTCCAGCGGATAATATCAATATTACGGGTCTGCCGGAACTCCCCAAAGGGCGCCGGATTAAATCCGTAAATGTAACTATCCGTCTTAAAGACAACTAAGAGCATTCCCTCGATATTAAAGTTGTTCTCAGTGCAGAGACAATAATGCAACTGGCGCAGAATTTTTCTTAGGCTTTGTATTTTGTGGTTATTTAGTTTCTCCAAACAAAAATCGTTTTGCTTGATTGATATAAATAATATCCATCACATAGTTTAATTGCATTTTCGTTCTGCGAATGAGATGTGAAATTAGGTAATCTTATTCTAGATTTTGGAGCTCCCGAAACATCGGCACATGGTACTTTCAGCTTGAGTGGTTCTGAAATTGGCAGTTCAAACGAAAATGCAAGTTCACTGGTATCAAGATTGTAACTCTCATGAATATTTATGGCTTCTTTTGGTAGCCATTCGGGAATCCAGCCTCTTTTAATAGCTCCACCGGCGACCATTTCTTGCTAACTGTCATATTTGGTCACAAAAACATCTGAACAGCCAGTAAGGAATATTCCGAATATTACCCCTACACATATTGCCGAAAATATAGGGGTTAATTTAATCACGCCTCAGCAATCATATTTTCAGTCATATCCCATAACCTATCTGCCTTTTGTGGGTCACATATCCACTCTCTGGCATGTTGGTAACGGTCCGAGCTTTCATCGCCGGCCATGGCTATGTCGCAGTCCTCACAAAAAACACCGCCCATACCAGCGAGCCGCGGGCTAAGTGCACACCATAGCGCCGTTGCCCCGCCGGCAGCGGGTGATTTAAACATAGCTTTGACGGCAGCGGGGATAGTACCGTCCGGATTTTTCCACCCCAGTGCAACCATATCCTCTAGGGACATATGGCGCTGTAACGGTGTAAATATACCGCCCGGATGCACGGAAAAAGCCCGAATACCATCCCTCTTCCATTTCCTATCAAGACCGAGCGCGAACAAAGCATTGGCAGTTTTCGCTTGGCCGTATGCTTGCCATTTATCATATTTGTGATTGAGAAAATGTGGGTCGTCCCAATGGATATCCGTGATGATATGCGCCGTCGACGATAGGGCTATAACCCGCGCTCCTTCGGTATTTTTTAAAGTACGTTCCAACCCTTTGGTCAATTCAAAATGACCAATATGACATGTGGCAAATTGTAATTCCCACCCTTTGCCATTACCAATGCGCGAAAGCGGACAGGCCATAACCCCTGCATTGTTAATCAAGCCGTGCAAGCTGCGGCCTGTGTCTGCATATTCACGGGCAAATTTCCGCACGCTATCAAGGTCGCCTAAATCCATATCGGCAATTTCAATTTGACCAGATAAGCCAGCTCCTGATAAGCCATTGAGCGCTGTCTCGGCTTTCGTACGGTCGCGTGCAGGCACGGTTACATGCGCACCAGCACCCGCAAGAACACGCACATCTTCTAGGCCAATGCCCGAATAGCCACCCGTGACAATATAGTTATTACCGGATAAATCAGTGTCCCCAATAATATCATCAACTGTTGTGCTGTGGCCATATCCTGAGCCGATTGGGTTTTGCCGCGTTGGTTTTTGCTGAGTTTGTGTCATATTTTTCTCACCCTCATATTTGTTTGCCCCTGAGCATTCCTGAGCATTCCTGAGCATTCCTGCTTTGGAGTATAGCTAAAATTTTGGGTGTGCGACATGTATTTATCGCACCTTGCCATAGTGCGGACGGAGGCTTAAACTAGCAGTATAGCCCGAAAGAGGCTGAAAGAAGGCCATAGAGACTTAATAAAGAGGCTGAATGAAGGTATGTGGGAATTTAATACCATATAAATAAATTGGGGGATGGTTATGAAAAAGCTTATTGCACTTATGGGTGTGTCCGTATTGGTATTGTCTGCCTGTGCAACACCGACCAATAGTAGTTCGGGTTCTAATGGCAAGATACGGGATGGCTCTCAAGCTGAGACTAATTCTGCCGAGCGACCAAAATACAAACCGCTTGTTTACGGCGCGGAAAAATCCTTGATCTGTACGGATCCGGTTTTGGCCCAAAGCAAATTATCAGGGCGGCCCAATCTGCAAGTGATGTGGGAAAATTATTTATATGATCGCCCCGAAGGCATTTGGGGCGAAATCGGTGGTTTGGTTGAGGTCAATGGTAATCTACCATTTGACCAAGGTCAGTGGACCAATGCTTGTACGGTTCGGCTATCACACATGCTCAATAAGGCTGGTCATAAAATACCGCGTGTAGCGCAAAAAACGGTCAGCGGCGCAAATAAAGATCAATATTATTACCGTGTTGCCGACCTGGAAGCCTATTTAGTTGGGCGTTATGGTAAGCCCGATGTCGCGGTATTGGACGGTACGGGCAATCAATTTGATTTGCCGATCACGCCTGGTCTCGTGCTGATGGACTTCCCCAATAGTAGTTATACGGGTCATGTCACAATATGGAACGGAGCAGGGACTGTAGATGGGGCAAATATTGGTGGTTACCGCGTATTATTCTGGGACTTACCATGCTTTATTCCTGCGGGCAGAAAACCCGTAGCAGATGCGAGTGATAGTTATAGTGCGGCTATGCCTTAAAGCAAATCTCTTAAAGCTCAGGCACTTCCGGTAAGAATCTGAAATGACCGTTTATAGGCGTGTTAAACAATAGGTCATCTTCAACGGGTCCCGCGCCGATATTGTGTATAATGAGAGGCGTGCCCCATTCTGATTTATTTTCAGATACAATGCCAATATGGGGTAAAGAGCCACCAAGCCGCCAGCTAACAATATCGCCTGGCAGGTAATCTTCGGCCTTTTTAGTGATAGGCAATGACGCACCTTGGCGTTTGAGAAAACGCTCAATATTAGGCACACGTCTGTGGTCGATATTTTTATCAGGCCGTTTCAAACCCCAATTTTTCGGATAAGCTTTGAAATTAGCACGCATGTCTTCGTGAATGGCCTTTTGGAAGTCAAAATCAAAGGCATTACGGTATGTGCGAATGACCACATCTGTACAAACGCCCGTATCCGCAGGCACATCGCCGCCGGGATAGCTTAAGCTCACATAAGCCGGATCGTAACGAACACTAACTTGCGTGCGTGCGTGAGCCGCAGCAACCACAGCTTCGGCAGACGATGCAGCTATTGTGGCGGTTGCGACGGGTGCCGCTGGAACCAGT
>JAJFFM010000055.1 GCA_021776675.1 Robiginitomaculum sp. | reverse complement strand
CACCCCTGTTGCTATTCGGAACAGATCATCTTCAGAGCTTTGGAATAGTTCGTCGCGCGGATAAGACGACAAGACAAATTCCAAACGCTTAGCATTATGAGAATCAGACATTGCGCCATAA
Organism: Robiginitomaculum sp.; assembly: GCA_021776675.1. Taxonomy (GTDB): domain Bacteria; phylum Pseudomonadota; class Alphaproteobacteria; order Caulobacterales; family Maricaulaceae; genus Robiginitomaculum_A. The sequence continues at coordinate 25,658 of JAJFFM010000055.1, read as the reverse complement.
CGGTGAAGGACTTGTTGAACCTTACGGCGGATAAGCGGCACATATTTGGGAGCGAGCGCATAGGCATCCACTGTAAACAAGCCCACTATACGAGTTTCACCAACGACTTTTCCATGTTCATTGTATTTCTTTATGGAAATATAATCCATTCTCACCCGACGGTGAACCCGTGAAAACAGATTGGACTTAGCTACGGTCACTGGGTCTTTTTCCAATAAAGATGCTTCAAGGTTAGACGATATTCGAGCCGGCTCACTGCTTTGACGCAAAATCATATTCGTGCGGTCACCAAGCACACCCATACAGGACGACTTTATGACTTCGGGGTTACCATAGTCATAGGTCTCTCCTTTACCACCCACACTCTTAGCTTCTCCGCTTACATATACAAATGATCGTGTTCCCATAAGGACAAAATTACCTTCGCGTATCCAATCGAGGAATTCACATGCTTCGTCCAATACATCTGCAGGCACATCGCCGTGTTGCTCCGACAACTCGGCAGTTTTGTCCTCAAGTAAAGCCAACATAGGCTTGAAATCTTTTATAACGGCTTCCAAATCCGCCAAAGTATTTTCCATACCGTCATGAATAGCTTTACGCACCTGTATGTTTTGGCGCGGTATCAGCACTTGCATCAAGGATTCACGTACTTTCTCGCCGCGCTTACGCCACAACCCTTTAGAATCACGATAGCCCTCAACAATCGGATGATAGAGCGCCAGAATATCTATGCCGTAGCTGGATATTTCTCCAATAATAGAATCGACCAAAAACGTCCGGTCATCCGTGATGATTTCAACAACATCATAACGGTCCGCCAACGCACTCACATGCGAAATTGGCGCAACCCGAATAGACGAAGTACCAACTTTGCGGCAGTCACCAAACATCCAAAAACTACGCGCCAAAGCCAGAATGTCTTCCAGAGGCAATGCTAGCGCATCATTCTGCGCCGTATCGTCATAATAAGATTTTAAAAATTGCTCAGCACCAAGCTCAAACCCGTCATTATGATACCAAGACTCGTCGCCCATAGCAGCTTTTACAAATGCGGTTTTTGTGAATTTTAGTCCAGCCATAAGGGTATACCTAACAGTCTAAATTGTACTTTTCCGAAAGAATAAACAGGGCTGAGCAAACAGTAAACAGCTATTTTACTTCAATAGCGGTTTACTTGATGCGCGCACGAAATTTGACTTCAAAGCTTGGGTCAGGACTACCCGCCGCCATAACACCTGTAGGGTTTACACAGATATAGGTTACATTGGCATCATAGCCTGCGGACGGTACATATGTGCACGCTGCAAAATTGGTAGGGGCAGAACCGCTATTTGAATACCCTACATCAGCAGCATAATTAAAGGTCAAGCCGCTCCCATTATCATTGCCAATCACGGCAGTCGTTTCAGGGCCACCGTCATCAATATCCCCATTGTAAAATTCGATTTCAGGCGGGACCGCATCTATAATTTCAACACTGTCGCTATCTGCTGCCCCGTCACCAATATTGGTAAATGTAATGGTGTAAACAACATCATTTCCGGGCACCATATACAGTCCCTCTGACAAGGGATCATAGACCGCAGCGGATTTTTGGCCCGTTAATTCGGCGGTTAATACGGGGCAAAAGTTTAAATCATGAATAGATATGCCTTGATTTCCTGGATCATTTGGTGCCGAAGCATCATTGCCATAATTTATTGTCACAGTATCTACGGCTGAATTAAACTCCAACGTCATATTGCCTCTGCTTTGGGTTGGGCTGGAACCACCATCGCCAGTCACCACATTTCCAGATGCAGAATTTGACGTGCTGGTGAACAGAGTTGGCGTTACGGATACACCGCCTATCGTACCGGTAACTATGATTTGGTCGACGAATTGATTGTTACCAAAGTCGACATCAAACAAGCTAAGCTGCAAACTATCGACACCTATTCCCGGGTCGCCCAATGTGTATACAATATCAACAGTACTAGAATTATTTGTCGGGTTTCGTAAAAAATGCAGACCGGATTGACCGGGCGTGAAACCACCTGTGTTGTAGATATTCTCTGCTGGAGTTTGCCCACCAAAATTTGCGTTATTTTGCAACGAATTATCGGGATCTGTTACCGTGATAACAATTGTATCACCCGCAACCACATATGTATTTGTCATGTCTCCTTCGCCCCAAACCACACTATCCCAGTCCAATATGTTCGGTGCACCGGGACAGGACAATGTAGGTACCGAAGGCGTAACCGGGTTTAAAGTCACTTCGGCGTAATCATCCTCGCCTGTATCACCATTTCCAGGTGTGGAATCAGGGTCAATTTGTCCCGAGGTTTGAATTTCTCCAATAACGTCATAGGAACCGCTTGAATTTACGAACGCGGTTATCTGAAGAGTTACGGCACTATTATTTGCCAATGAACCGGGTATCGTCCACAAGCCCGTACCAGAATCATATGCACCAGCACCATCATCAGAAACATAACTCAAACCGGACGGGATACTTACGTCCGCTGTAACTCCGGTCGTTATAACTGGCCCGCTATTGGTAATTGTAAAGCTCAAAACAACATTGGTTCCAATCGGAGGTGTGGAGCCACTCGCTGCTACACCCAAGTCTAAATCAGATCCAACTGCATGGGTAAAATATAAATCAGCCCGGCGAAACTGCCCGCCGTCCGCAGACGGGAAATCATCACACATAGTCATTGTCCATGTTCCAACTGAATTTTCCCCATTGAAAGCGGATAGAGCATTATTTGGGCTCACGGAGTTTTCGTAAGGCGGCGCAATTAAACCATCATTCGTATTGTGGGGTGCAGTGTTAATCACTGTACCTGCACCGTCATCCATTTCCACATTGTAGTTATCTTGGCTGCCGCTACCTGTATTTGTGTTAATGAGGCGAACTGATGTACCTGCCGGAGAATCTAAATCTAACTGAATATCTCCGCGCCAAGTATGGCTGGCCAAAAAACCCACATCCAAATCATTGATTGTGAAATCATCACTGCCTGGCACAACAAATGTACGGGTAAATTCCCCACCGCCGCAATCCGTTCCGCCGTCAATTGTCGCAGTATTTGTATTGGTATAAGTACTGGTTTGCCCGTAAGCGAGCACCGGCACAAGCCCCGCCAAAAGAACCGAGACAACTCTGATGAAAAAAGACACCATTCTAGTCATTGTCTTCTTGCAGGATCAGTCGTGAGTTGGTTTTTTTCTGTTTTCCCAATTTTGCTTTTACTTTTTCTTTTGTATTTGCTTTTTTGACGCGCGTTGCATCCCATGTAGCACGCCCATTTTCCCCTCTATCACGGTCCATAACCAGCTCATAAGTACCAGATGTATCCATCTTTAGTATGACAGTGACAATATCGGCTTGCACACTGTTTTTACTTGGGTTTTTAATGTCCCATACATATGACTTACCGCGTACTGATTTAGGCTGACCATATTGCCCTACCAAAGACTTATAAACTGCCTGAGCCTGTTGTGGTGAGCCAGTATATTTTTTTTGATATTTAAGAGATTTGCTAATCTTAGATTTAGTGCCGTTTTTGGGAGCATTTTCCAATCCAGCCCTCTTTTTATGACTTCTGTTATTATCGACGATATCTTGCACATTATCAAACGGGTTTTGTTCTGATTTTATCGCGAGTTCAGTTTTTTTAAAAGGGACAACAACCTGCGCATACCCCGAAAAGCTAGAAAACAAGATGATAACTCCTGCTCCAATAGCCCCAAAATATACTGATTGTCCCATATCCCATACCCTTTTCATGCAACTTGCTACGTAAAAGCCGTGCATATGGGCAAGAATAAAGAAATAGCCTTAAGAAATGTAAAATATTACTGTGCCGTACCAGTAAGCAATTAGCCCACAACTGGAAATTGGACAAAGTGCAGGTTTAGTGTTAGTATCCACCTAGGAGGTAATTATGAGTGTAAGTGAACTTCTAAAAGACAAACCCAACCAAATATTTGCGGTTGATGTCACCGACACATTACGAGACGCGATTGCGCTGTTAAATACTAAAAACATTGGTGTCGTTTTGGTGACGGATAAAAAAGGCCATATGAAGGGCATTTTGTCTGAACGCGACATTATCCGCAAATCTTTAGCGCAGGAAACTGGGTTTCGAGACGAGCCTGTTACCAAGACAATGACCAAAAAAGTATTCACTGTTGGATCAGACGCCAGTGTTGACGAGGTTATGGAGCTTATGACCAATTCTCGTATCAGACACATACCTGTTCTCGATGGCGATGAGATTAAAGGATTGATTTCTATTGGTGATGTCGTCAAGCGTAAGATCGCAGACGCCGAGAACGAGGCTGCTATGTTGCGCGATTATATTACTACTGGCTAATATTACTGGTAAATCTTACTGGTAAATTTTGAGCCTTTCTCTTTTATACAAAATGGCCACATTATACAGGATGATCTTTAAGCAAAACGGCGCTCATTTATCCAGGCCCCACCATCAATATTGAGCTTTGAACGGAATTTAGTTGGACTGGCACCGGTTATGCGCTTGAAATGATGTCTAAGCGTTTCCGGTGTTTTCAGGCCAGTAATTTTCGCAATGTTTTCAAGGTTCAAGTCCGTTGTTTCCAGCAAATCTTTGGCGTGGTCTACACGCTCACGGGTAATCCAGGCATGAGGGCTTAATCCTGTGGTATTCCTGAACTTACGTTGCAAAGTCCGAGGGGACGTGTCGCAGATATCTGCCATGCGCCCGATATTCCATTCTTCGCCTAACTCAGCGCGAATTGTGTCCAGTAATATAGCCACCCTACCCTTATATTCCCCTACCACTGGACGAGAAATAATTTGCGACTGACCGCCGTCCCTATGGGCAGGTAAAACGAGAAGCTGCGAGATTTCGTTTGCACGTTCGACGCCAAAATCCGTGCGAATAATGTGCAAGCACAAGTCAATCGCCGCTGCCGATCCTGCCGACGTTAAAATATTTCCCTCGTCGATATACAACACATCAGGGTCCACAGAAATATCGGGAAAACGTTCACAAAAAGCATCTAGATATTTCCAATGGGATGTTACTTTACTTTTTTCCAACAAACCACAGGCCGCTAAAACAAATACTCCCGAACTGAAAGACGCTATACGTGCACCCCTTTCATGCGCCTCAACCAAAGATTTTTGTAAGTCTGGAGATACTAATCTTTGCGCCCCCCACCGTCCCGGTACAATGATTAATTCAGCATCTGCCAATTGTTCAAGGTTTTTTTTGGCATCGATAGTAATATTACCCAAGCCGCGAATAGGATTACTTTCGGCTGCAACAATATGGCAATCATACCAAGGCGCATATTGCGGCCTCGCCAGAGCGAATATATCTACGGCGATTGAATATTCAAAAATACTCAAACCATCATAAACCAATATGCAGACTTTTTTATTGCCTGCCCTCTGAGAAGATAGGTTATTTGCGGTCATATTGCACTCTTCATTTGTATTTTATGCGCCCCTGAGTTACCGGCTCTCAATACACGAGTAATGTTAAAAACAAAACCCTCAACTGCAGTTAGTCAAAAAAGAGACATCAACTTTGCCTTTAACTTATCGTGCGACAGACCAATACGTAGTTTCGCATAGACACTGCACTATTTAGACACTGCAATATATTATGACTTGCTAATATATAGTTTTCTGCACATGACTTGATTTAGGTCAGGTAAAGTGCGTTAATTAGCGCTAGAGAGTATATATGAACACAATCTTGCCACATAAATCAGTGTTAACAGACAGCTTTGGCCGTGACATAAATTATTTGCGTTTGTCTCTAACCGACAGGTGCGATCTGCGGTGTTTCTATTGCATGGCCGAACATATGGTGTTTTTGCCTAAAAAGGACCTCTTAAGCCTTGAAGAATTGGGCAGTGTTGCTGATGCATTCATTGCGCGTGGCGTGCGTAAAATTCGTCTCACAGGCGGCGAACCGCTCGTGCGTAAGGACTTTTTGACATTGGTTGAGCATATATCAGAACATTTGAATGCAGGCCGCATCGACGAAATAACCCTAACAACAAATGCGACACAACTACATAGATTTGCTGAGCCGTTGAAAAAACTAGGTGTGGAGCGGATAAATATATCTCTCGATAGTCTCGACCCGTTGGCCTTTAACCGCATCACACGCGGTGGTAATCTAACACGCGTATTAGAAGGTATTGACGCAGGGCTTGCAGCAGGACTTAAACTTAAAATAAATACCGTTGCACTTAAAAACGATAATGCGGCTGATATTCCCGATATGGTCGAATGGGCTCACGCACGGGGCATGGATATGACCTTAATAGAGGTTATGCCCATGGGTGATACGGGCGAAAACCGCTTTGACCAATTTATTCCGCTCTCAGAAATTCGTGATAAACTTGAGCGCAAATGGGCGCTGCACGACACGACACAGACCACAGGCGGCCCTGCCCGTTATGTTCAAATAGCCGAAACTGGTGGCCGGCTCGGATTTATTAGTCCATTGACCAAAAACTTCTGCGCCGGATGCAATCGGGTACGGGTTACCTGCACAGGTAAATTATTTATGTGTTTAGGCCACGGCGCCCATATAGATTTGCGTGAAGCTTTACGCATTGGCGGCTCAAAAGCTTTGGACCAAGCCCTCGATAAGGCCATGATAAACAAACCTGAACACCATGATTTTGAGATTAAAAAATCCGGAAACACATCAGGTACCACGCGACATATGTCCGTTACGGGTGGCTAAAACCTGCTCGGCCATTTCCATGTCCTCTTTGGTATTCACATTAAAGAACGGGTCAATACCACCGCTCTTGTCGAATTCTACCATTTGCACGCTATGGGCCGATAAAAAATCTTTGACCTTATAATTATTGCCCATTTTTAGAAACACCCGCAACTCGGCTGCCAATGCGACTGGCCATAAACCGCAGACCTGATGGCTTTGCCCATCAACATTTGGTATAGCTATCACGTCCCTTGGTGTTTGCGATAATTTTTCCACCCAATCATTTGGTATGAAAGGCGCGTCGCCGGAAAGTGTCAGAACCCGCTCAGAGCCTATCTCATTAGCCCAATCCATTGCCGTCAAAACCCCTGCTAATGGCCCTAGCTTGCCTGCTATAACATCAGAGAATACCGGAAGGTTAAACTCATTATATGCCGTGCCCTGCCCGTTAAGCGCCAAATCAGATGCCTGCGGTGTGACGCTTTCAATTGTATGCGCAAGCAAAGGTTTTCCTGCCAAGTGCGCCAACATTTTATTACTGCCAAACTTTGGACGTACCGGCGCATAATATCATGCAGGGAATTTGGCAGGGAATTTGGTTGGGAAATTGGTTGGAAAATTGGTTGGGAAATTGGTTGGGAAATTGGTTTTGAACATTTTTTTCGCTAGCCATACCTACCCTTTAGCCATAAACGCTGGGGAATGAAAGTCGCACTTCTCGCCAGCATGTTTTTTGTTACTGCCCTGCTCTATGCCAGTGTTGGTTTTGGCGGCGGCTCGACCTATACGGCCTTGTTGGTTCTAGCGGGCGCAAATTATCTCATTATTCCTGTCATCTCGCTCATTTGTAACATCCTTGTAGTTAGTGGTAATTCCTGGCGCTATAGCCGTGCAGGGCTGATATCGTGGGCAAGGGTTTGGCCTTTTTTAGTGCTATCCGTACCTATGGCTTGGATTGGCGGACGCGTTCATATACCCAAAACCATATTCATCGGGGTTTTGGCCGTAGCATTGTTATTCGCAGGGCTAGCCTTACTGCTTAAGCCGCAGAGCAAAATAAATTCAGGCGCAGCGACTTCATTACCACTCAGCGCTACAGTTGGCGCAGGCCTCGGGCTGTTATCCGGCATAGTCGGCATTGGCGGCGGTATTTTCCTTGCTCCCGTATTGCACCATATTGGCTGGGGTAAAGCCAAAGAAATCGCGGCCCTTTGCAGCCTGTTTATTCTGGTCAATTCCGTGTCCGGTCTAACGGGTCAATTGATAAAATTGGGTGGTTTAGAACAGTTAGACCTGACACGCCCCTATTGGCTGCTTATACCTATGGTTTTGATCGGCGGATATGTCGGTAACCATATGAGTGTAAAACTATTTTCCGAGAACACTGTGCGCAAAATGACCGCTATATTGGTCCTTTTTGTCGCACTTAGGCTTCTCTGGGGAATTACTCTGGAAATTCTCTCAAATGGTACTATCTTAGTACAATGATAAAAATATTATATTTTGGACGTTTACGGGAAAACGCAGGACGCCGCGAAGAGACATTGGCTTTGCCGGACGGCATTGTCACAATTTCTTCCCTCAAACAATGGCTCAATACTGAGCATGAACTGGACGGCGCGCTCGATGACCCGTCCGTGAAAACTATGGTCAACCAAATGCTTATCCATGATGATATTGATCTAAGTGGCAATGAAGAAATTGGTTTTTTACCACCGGTTGGCGGCGGGTAATGATTAAAATTACCGATATCTCCTTTAACCCGACGGCAGAGCTAGAAGCCTTCACCAATGCCAATAGAGATGCAGGCGCAATTACCAGTTTTTTAGGGCAAGTCAGGGACGAAGACGGGTGCGTGAACGAGCTTTATCTTGAGCAATATCCTGGTGTCACCGAAGCAGGCATCGCAGACGCAGTGAGCAAAGCCAAAGCTCGCTGGTCGTTGACAAGCGTGATGGTTATTCACCGCACTGGGGCTATGGGTGTCGGCGAAGCTATTGTATTTGTCGTTACTGCGGCAAAACACCGCCGCGCGGCCTTCCTTGCTTGTGATTATTTAATGGACTATCTCAAGACGGAAGCCGTATTCTGGAAACGACAAAAAGGTACGAACGGTACTGAGTGGATCGAACCGCGCAGCGAAGATTATAAAGATAACAAAAGATGGAGCACTTGATGCCAAAAACGAATAAAGGCATAGATGAAACGAAACCCTTCAAACCAGTACGCATAGCCGTATTGGTGGTGAGCGATACCCGTACATTTGACGATGATACTTCCGGTGCATTACTGGCTGACCGTGTGGTCGCAGCCGGGCATGAACTTGCGGCTCGCAAAATAGTCCGCGACGAAATTCCCTTGGTGCGCGCACAAGTTAAAGAGTGGATTGATGCCCCTGATATCGATGTGGTTATCAGCTCCGGCGGCACAGGCTTAACGGGTCGCGACATAACGCCCGAAGCTGTCACGCCTTTGTTTGAAAAAACCATTGAAGGGTTTTCCCATGTGTTTCACATGGTGAGCTTCCAATCAGTTGGCCTCTCGACCCTTGCATCTCGCGCCGTAGCGGGTACGGCCAACGGCACATTTATTTTCGCCCTACCGGGCTCTAATGGTGCGTGCAAAGATGGTTGGGACAAAGTCATTTGCCCGCAACTGGATAGCCGCCATGGGCCTTGTAATTTGGTGGAATTGATGCCCCGCTTAACTGAGAAATAACGAACGGAAGTATAATGCCAAAAAAAATGGGAAAAGATAAACTCACACATTTCGACGAGCAAGGCCGTGTCAACATGGTTGATGTATCGGATAAAGCCGTCACCGAACGTGTGGCTATCGCTGGCGGATGTGTGCGTATGCACGCCGAAACTCTAGCATTGGTTAAATCCGGCACCGCCAAAAAAGGTGATGTCATAACCGTAGCAGAAATTGCAGGCATCATGGCGACTAAGCAGACGGCGAACCTTATTCCACTGTGCCATCCCTTGCCAATTACGGGCGCTAAAATTGAAATAGAGCACGATGATAACCTGCCCGGTCTTCGGGTAAAAGCACGGGTGAAAACTACGGGACAGACAGGCATTGAGATGGAAGCATTAACAGCAGTATCAGTCACCTGTTTGACCATATATGATATGCTCAAAGCCGTGGATAAAACCATGCAAATTACTGATATTGAACTGCTGGAAAAAACGGGCGGCCATTCTGGAATCTATAAGAAATCGGGGACCTATAGGAAGTCAGATGGGTAAGTTGATTTCTGTAGCCACCGCCCTCGCTTCTATATCGGATGCCGCCAAGCCTATGGGGTTTGAAAGCTTAGCATTGAAAGAATTAGACGGACATGTACTAGCCGAAAACGCGCTTGCAAAAACAACTTTGCCGCCTCTCGATGCTTCGGCTATGGACGGATATGCGGTCAAATTAGAAGACCGTCACAAGCAAGGTTCCGTGTTCAACCAAATTGGTGCATCCCCTGCAGGCAGTCCGTTTGCTGGCACAGTTGGCAAAGACGAAACCGTGCGCATATTCACTGGCGGAGCAGTCCCTGACGGCGCCAACCATGTCATCATGCAAGAAAATGTAAGTGCAGAAGGTGATAAGGTCACACTTGTAGAACCTATCTTCCCCGCCAGCCATATTCGAAAGGCTGGGATAGATTTCACCGAAGGGCAATTAGTCGTCAATGCAGGTGCAAAACTAGATGCCTATGCCATTGCCCTTCTGGCGGCGGCAAATCACGGTACAGTATCCGTGCGTAAACGACCAAAAGTGGCGCTGATTGCCAACGGCGATGAACTGCTAGAACCGGGTAGTAAATTGCATAAGGGCGCAGTTGTGAGCTCAAACCCTTCAGGCCTCGCACCTTTAATCACATCTTGGGGTGCGGAGCCAATTTTCGCAGGTATATCCAGCGACAACCCGCAAGCCATAAAGGCGCAAATTGCGGCCTGCGCGGACGCTGATATTTTGGTCCCCATTGGCGGCGCATCCGTCGGTGACCACGATTATATGAGACCCGTTTTCACTGAGCTTGGCTACAAAAAAGTATTTGAAAAAGTCGCCGTAAAACCTGGAAAACCCGTATGGTTTGGCACAATACCAAGAGAAAGCAGCCCGCAATATGTGCTCGGACTACCCGGGAATCCAGCATCTGCACTTGTCACTGCTCATATATTTTTAAAGGCACTTATTGATGGGTTAATCCAAGTCAATGATCCCAGTCATAAATTCATCCCCGCCCACGTCACTCACCCCATGAAAGCAGCAACATGGCGGGCGGAATATATTCGAGCCACAGCAAAAATTGATGGAAATGGTACTGTGCAAGTTACGGCTATCCCAAGGCAGGATAGCTCGCTGCTCACCCCGTTTTTGAAGGCCAATTGTTTCTTGGTTAGAGACCCAGATGCACCTGCTCTAGCGGCAGGTGGTCTGGCCAAAATAATGCTGATTAAACAGCTGGGCTAATAGCTTCTCCTTCCCCCATTTTTCATGGGGGAAGTGCCGTAGCTCTTGCGTAGGCGATGGGGGCAGACGCTCTTGCGGCTCACTAGGTATAGCTAAATATTAAAACTCAGTAGCATACAAGAAGTGCGCGCGCCCATCGAGCGCCAAGAATCGAGCGCCAAGAGGCGCCCACTTCCCCCATAAATGGGGGAAGGATACATATTACCGAACGTGGGACGCACCATTAATGTCAAAGGTTGCGCCTGTGGCCGACGGACATAGATCTGACAGTAAAAACGCGACCAATGCACCTATTTCCTCTACTTGCGCGAAATCGCCCAGCGGAATTTCTGCCTTTGCAGCCCTGAGTACATCAGGGTCGGTCGGTGCCATTTCCGTGTTAATCCAGCCCGGTGCCAAAGCGTAAGCCAATACGCCGTCATCTGCCGCCCCGCGCGCAATGGTTTTGTTAAGCGCAAGAAGTGCACCTTTGGAAGCTGCATAGGCAGGATGATCTATAGAATCCCCGCGAATAGATGCCCGCGAACATATATTGACGATACGGCCACCACCTGACTTCCCGTCCTCTGCTGCACGGAAATCCACCAACGCTGCACGGCATAAATCTGCGGGGGCTTGTAGATTAACCGCCATGATTTTCGCCCAACCATCAGCCCACTGCGCATCATCACCATATGGATCGGTTACTAAATCTATGCCCGCATTATTGACCAAAGCATTGATTGGCCCAGCAAGTTCATTTGCTTTAGCCCACAACCGCGCACCTGCGCCGGGTTGGGATAAATCCTCGGCTATCAGACCAATACATTTGTCGCTAATACTGGCTGCTACCGCTTCGGCTTCCTGACGGTTTGAATTGTAATGCACGACTACACGTGCGCCGTACTGCGCACATTTCTTGGCGATTGCCGCGCCGGTCCCACGGGAACCTCCCGTAACTAACACATTTATGTGTTCACAATTCATTTTAAATCTCCAGAAGATGTGGTATGTGGCCGTATGAAATTAATAGCCTATCAAAAATCTGTCATTAAACGCAATAAAGGCATAGTGCAAACCCAATTGACGCGCGAAGACCGTACACAGGTAAAAAAACTATGTGGGCTCTTGAAAACTCATGACGACTATCCCGATATCGGAAATATTGGGCCCCATTTCACACACTACGACAAAAACCTTGGTACATTGTTTATAATTGATATAGGTAGGGCACATGATTGACGCCATTGAACATAATTTGAAAATCGGCATCGAGCTTTTAGGCACGATTGACGATGGGCAATATAGCGATACTTCGGTCGAACCTTATCATTCCAGCATTGGCGGACATATGCGCCATATTCTGGATATTTTTGATTGCATATTCGAAGGTCTAGACTGTGGCCACGTCGATTTAACCGCGCGCAAACGCAACCAATTGGTCGAACGAAGTGCGCATGTGGGCATAGCTTATTTCGAGAAAACTCTCACACAATTGGAAGCGTTAAAAGGCACAGATTTCGACCACATTATTGAAGTTTCTGACGATTTGGGCCAAGGCATGGTCACGGCGAAATACACTGTCGCAGCCGCCCTCATCCAAGCCCATAGCCACGCCATGCACCATTTCGCCAGCCTTGGCTATATTGTAACAAAATTGGGGATAGACCTCCCCCATAAGGATTTTGGATTTAACCCGACTACACCCAGAAATGTTGCGTAAAGCACTCTAGCTAGGCCTTGAAAAACACTTTGTGGTTCAAGGAGCAATCTTCTTTTTCTAACAAATACATATCGTCTTCAGGGTAGTATTTTGCCTTGGCCGGGTCATCGCCTGCAAATGCTTTGACCGCGTCCATATTCTCCCAGACCGTCACCAATAAAAAGTGCGCTACATCGCCCTCGTCGCGGCGCGTGAAAAATAATTGCACCAATCCGTCCACAGAACCGTAGTCCGGCGCGGCGCGCTCATTCATAAAGACTTCGTAAGCGTCAGCATCAGACAGTTTTGTGCGCCCGTGCCACGTGCGTAGAATCATTTTATGATTCCTAATTATGGAGTCAGAGAGAAGCTCTTATATTCTTCTTTCAAATCTTTCTTCAGCACTTTGCCTGTTGCACCAATCGGGAGCTCGTCCTTGAAGAATATCTCGTCAGGCAGCCACCATTTGGCACATTTATCAACGATTTCAGCTTTGATCTCGTCCTTATTGGGTGTCTTGCCGGGCATAGGCTGAACGATTAAAATTGGTCGTTCCTGCCATTTTTCGTGGTGCGCACCAATACATGCCGCCATAGCCACATCAGGGTGGTTCATAGCAGCGTTTTCAACCTCGATAGAGCTTATCCACTCACCGCCAGATTTGATTACGTCTTTGGAACGGTCCGTAATTTCCAAATGTCCACTTGGATGTAAGGCCGCAACATCGCCGGTCATAAACCAACCATCTTTGGTAAAGTCGCTGCGATCTTCTTTTTTGTAATACTGATTGGCAACCCACGGCCCGCGTACATGCAAATGTCCGGTCGCTTCACCGTCGCGCGGCAATAAATTACCTTCGTCGTCAACGATACGCATTTCAATGCCGAAGATTGCACGACCAGCCAAAAGCTTGATATCAATCAACTCTTCTTTGGGAAGTTTATCGTGTCCCGGTAACGGCGAATTGGTAACACCAAGCGGAGATGTTTCCGTCATGCCCCAGCCTTGTTGCATAGGAATACCGAGCTCGTCCTCATATGCCCGTAGCAGAACTTCTGGCAGAGCAGAACCGCCAACCAAAGCTGCTTTGACTTTCGGTAATGTACCAATTGAAACCTCACCGCGGGATTTAAGCTCATTTAGAATACCCATCCAGATTGTGGGCACACCCATCATATAGGTCACGTCCTGTTCACGGATCATATCGACCAGGCTTTTCCCGTCGAGACCAGGGCCAGGCATCACCATTTTTGATCCCATCATGGCGGAAGAATAAACAAGCCCCCACGCGCTGATATGGAACATAGGTACCACTGCGAGAACGCTATCAACCGCAGAAATTCCAACAACATCTTTGGCGCACGACGCCCAAGCATGGAGGATAGTTGAGCGGTGAGAATATAAAACGCCTTTTGGATCACCCGTAGTTCCGGACGTATAGCAAAGCGTACAGGCAGTGTTCTCGTCAAAACGCGGCCATTCAATTGTATCAGGGTAATCCGCTATAAAGTCTTCGTAACATGTCACATGGGTATTGCCGTGGGGCACATGTTTTTCGTCGCACATGGAAATCCAACCCTTAATGGTCGGACATACCCCGCCGATGCCGTGCACAATTGGTGCAAATGTAGTATCAAAAAACATGAATTGATCTTCGGCGTGACCAACCATCCAGGCGATTTGCTTGGGGTCAAGGCGTGGATTAATCGTATGAACGATAGCACCAATACCGGACACGGCATAATAGATTTCTATATGGCGGCGGTTATTCCAAGCTATGGTCGCAACCCTGTCACCCGGCTTTACACCGGCAGCTAACAATGCATTGGCAAGTTTCTTTACCCGCTTGGCGCAATCAGCCCACGTATATGTAAAATCGCTGCCATCCGTTTCCCGAGAGTAAATTTCTCTACCACCATGATTCAGAGCTGCGTGTTCCAGTAAATCGCTTATCATCAGCTGCTGCTGCATCATTAAGCCTTGCATATTGTCCTCCACCGTTATTATGCCTATTGTTGCATATAGTTTTAACGCCCATACCTTTAAACGTCTAGCCTTTGAGGTCAATGTCGTTAAACTATAATTAGTAATTATTACGGGTCTAAAGAATGGTTTTAGAAATTCCAACCTATCTGCCAACCTACCTAGATGTTGCCGCCGCAAAAAGGCGACTGCAGGGACATGCAAATGTAACGCCACTGCTTAGGCATGAGCGGCTGGACGAAATTTCCGGTGTTCACCTATATTTAAAAAATGAAACAGCGCAAAAGAGCGGCGCATTTAAATATAGAGGAGCTTATTCCCGACTGTCCCTTTTAAACGAGGCCGAACGCAAAGGCGGTGTTGTCGCGTTTTCGTCGGGCAATCACGCGCAGGGTATCGCAATCGCCGCCAAGGAACTCGGCATAGCTGCAACCATTATTATGCCGAGCACAGCACCTCTCAAGAAGAAGCAAGGCACATTATCTCACGGTGCAAAAATTGTCGAATATGATCCAAGCACTACGGACCGCGCCAAACTAGCCGCAGATATTGCGAAACAGAAAAACGCGACGTTAGTCCCACCTTTCGATGATAAATATGTCATTGCCGGTCAAGGTACATGCGCGGTTGAATTGCTGGAACAGTGTGTAGAGCGAGGCGTGAAACTTGATGCCCTCATCACACCTGTCGGGGGCGGCGGTTTATGCGCAGGTATAAATTTGGCCTTTGAACACCTTAGCCCACATACAAAAACATATGGCGGCGAACCCGTAGGTTATGATGATCACGCCAAATCTCTGCGCGCAGGAAAGCGCATTACAAACGCCCCTGCTCCTTTATCATTATGTGATGCCTTAATGGCACCAACCCCCGGCAAAATTACCTTCGAGATAAACCGTCGACGCCTCAGCGGTATTTTTCCCATGACGGATGAGCAATGCTTACAAGCAATGGCATTAGCCAAAGAAACACTTGATATTACATTAGAACCTGGCGGTGCCATTGCCTTGGCCGCAGCTCTATCGCGACCAAAACGGATTAACTCTGGATCAAATATCGTTGTTATTTTATCTGGCGGTAATGTGGATGCAGAGGTTTTTAAGTGTGCCAAAGCTAATCTTAATACTTAAGCAAACTTTCTCACTGTCCAACCTGATAGACCCCAACAGGCATATGTAATTGGCAATACAAACAACCCATCCACCGCATAATGCCAAGCTAGAACAAAGGAGCTTACAAAGATTAATACGAAAAATGCACCAAATATAAGGCGCGTCAAAACGGTTCTGCCAAACATCAAAAATAATAAAAACGACGAAGCGCAGTGCATGCTCGGCATGGCTGATATACCACCCAAGCCAACACTTGGACTCTCATATATATCCCACAAAAGTTGCTGATATTCAAAAGCCCGCAATGGAGTTTGTGCATTTATCGTTGATAAAATTGCCATTTGTTCGGAGTATGTGCTTGGTAATCCAGTTAGAGCTCCATAATATACGGGGCCACCAGAAGATAAAAATATTGCCAAGACATTGCCACCGACAAACCACGTTAATAGCAATGCAATAACAAATTGGAACCGCTTTGCTTTGTCCCGTCCCCCAAACCGAAGCGCAAAAAACCATGTTGAAACCAAAAGCACTGCCCAAAAATCATATATAAAATCCATCATACGGATTATGGTCGGATATTCATAGAGAAATGCGAAATACTGCCACGGGTCTTTTCCCATAAAAATGACACGATCCATTTTCAGAAATGCATCGTCCCACCTATATGGAATGATTTCGGGGATCCGGGTTTTAATGGTAGAATATGCAAATAAATATATGGAAAACATCACCATCGCCAGAATAAAAAATACAGGAAAGCCAAATATTTCTTTCTTTGACCCTGCCTGCCAGCTTTTAAATTTTTCCTGAAACACGGGTAAAGAAGATTGGCCTTTTGGTGTTTGCTTTGAAACCTTTAAAAGCTTCACCGGAACTATTGCCGCCACAAATGCTAGATAAAATTGCCCATTTCTGACCACATAATCAAGGTATTGTGCGGAGTTTTGGGCGGAGCTTCCAGTGGTGTCCGGAATAAAATATGCGCTAATAAATGCCAATGCCAACCAAGTAAAAACACCAAAGAATACAATTTTTAATAATGGCCAATCTTCATCAAACACGGACCAAAAATAATTATTTAGCCTACTATAGGGTGTCGCTCGAAGAGTACCTGCCTGTTGACTTGACATTTTGAACCCATTTCACCCTATTTATTAGTTTGGTTCTTATAGATGATTTGTCTTAATTTCGGGTTTACGGGTTCAATATTTCCCTTACATTACTTACAGCCCAAATAAAATTTCAGCCACTTAGAGGGCACAAGAACACTATGGAAGCTATGGAAGCTATGGAAGCTATAGAAACTATGGAATATTTCTCTGAAGACAGACCAGAATTTAGCGGTTTCAACACATTCTATGACAGTACCATTTATCCGTATCTATTGGAAAAAGAGCAAGGCCGAATAGAGCGTGTTGATAAGGGCAAAAAATACGGCGTTATTACTGCTGGCAGCTTTGCTCTATTAGCGTTCTTTTTATCATATAGATTTCATCATTTTCCTGCTGCGGGGATAATAGCCTTAGCAGGCATAGTGGGCGGCTTTGGGGTTAGTTATGCTATGTTGTCAGAAATTCGCGGAGAGACCAAAAAGTTTCTCATGGAGAGCATTTGCGGCTTTCTTGGCTGGGATTTCCAAGAGGATGGTTTCGAGCCACCAAATTTGAAATTACACAAGGCCAACAAACTTTTACCCAGTTGGGACCGTGTTAATTTTGAAGATAAAATGAGCGGTACTGTAAACGGTGCTGAATTTACATTTTGCGAAGCTCATCTGGAAAAAGAAAGTCGCGATAGTAAGGGTAGGCAGCAATGGTCTACCGTATTTCGCGGTATCTTAATGGAAGTTGATTTTCACCGCGCGTTTTTGGGGCGTACGGTGGTTTTACGCGACGCCGGAATCTTTAATTTCAAAAAAAAGGCCGGTATGAAAAAGGTCGGACTGGCCTCTCCAAAATTTGAGAAGATATTTGAGGCCTATAGTACCGATCAAGTCGAATCTCGTTATCTGCTCACACCCGTATTTATGCAAAAATTAGTGGATTTAGAAACCAGTGTATCAGGGAAGAAGATCCGCTTTGGCTTTCTCGAAGACAAATTACATATCGCCGTAGAAGCCCCTGATCAGTTTGAGGCGGGTTCCATGTATAAACCTCTCACGGACACTGAACGCACGCGCAAAATTATGAACGAAATTAGTGCCGTATTTGATGTCATTACAGGGGTTGGTAAAGATAAACGCCGTACAAAATAACCGAAATACTATAAACCCAATAGTTTCAGTAAATTTCAGTCTGTTTCACTATATTTATAGATCAAACACACCAATTATTGGCACATGGTCTGACGGTTTTTCTCTATCGCGAACATGGTCGTCAATACGCACGGATTTAAGATGATCGATGGCTTGCGCCGAGCACAAGAGGTGGTCAATGCGAATACCATGATTTTTAGGCCGTGCACCACCTTGATACCCCCAATAGGTATATTGATGCGATCGACCATCGACTTGGTCATAAGCCGAAGTCAGGCCTAAGTTTAAGATCGAGCGAAATGCCGCACGTGTCTGCGGTAAAAACAAAGCATCATCTGCCCATAATGCCGCATCATGCACATCATCCGCTGACTGAATAACATTATAGTCGCCGCACAGTATTAGCGGTTCTTCATATGATAATAATTTTTCTGCATGGGTTCTAAGTCGCACCATCCAGTCTAGCTTGTAATCGTATTTCGGGCCCGGTGCGGGGTTGCCATTGGGCAGATAAATACTGGCTACGCGCACAGGTCCATTTTCGCCTGCAACAACCACTTCTAGATAACGGGATTGTTCATCTTCACTCTCGCCTACCCCATAATTGGGAAGGCGCATATTTACCTCTTCGAACGGTAATTTAGACAATATCGCGACACCATTATAACTCTTTTGCCCATGCAGGGCGATATTATAGCCAAGCTCTTCAAACAGTTCGATGGGAAAGTTCGCATCCACGGTTTTCAGCTCCTGCAAGCAGACAATATCCGGCTTAGCTTCAGACAGCCAACGGGGAACGGCATGCAGGCGCGCGCGAATAGAATTAACATTAAAACTAGCAATTTCCATAAAGTTCAAGTTCGCGAATGGAGCGGAAATGTCAAGAAGTTTGCGCAATCATATCAATAAAGTTTCGCATATAAAGAACAAAAATTCATAGTCACCACAGAAGTACTACAAGGCTAATTTAGCACTCCACAACGTTGACGGCCAAACCACCTTGACTGGTTTCTTTGTATTTTGTCGACATGTCCAGTCCAGTTTGACGCATGGTCTCTATAACCTGGTCTAGGCTGACATGGGTTTTACCCGTAGAATGTAGAGCCAAGCGCGCGGCATTTACCGCTTTAACAGCCCCAATTGCATTGCGCTCAATACACGGGATTTGCACCAAACCGCCAACCGGATCACAGGTCAGGCCGAGATTGTGCTCCATACCGATTTCCGCAGCAATCGTCACTTGCAAAGGCGTTGCCCCCCACACCGCGGCCAAACCAGCAGCCGCCATCGAACACGCAACGCCAACCTCACCTTGGCACCCCATTTCTGCACCGGAAATTGAGGCACGTTGTTTATAGAGCAGCCCAATACCGCCCGCTGTCAGAAGGAATTTACGTATATTTTGCGCGTTGGCCGTATCCCCACCGCAATAATGACGAATAACCGAGGGGATAATACCTGCTGCACCATTTGTCGGTGCCGTGACAACTTGCCCGCCCGAAGCATTCTCTTCGTTGACGGCCATGGCGTAGACATTGAGCCAGTCAAACAATTGCTCACGTTCATTGGATTGGGGCGCCGCCATTAATTTTTGCCAAATCGCTGGCGCGCGCCGTTTGACTTTGAGGCTACCCGGCAGGATACCCTCACGGTGGAGGCCGCGCTCTACACTAGCCAACATCACATGTTTAACATGATCTAGTTGGGCATTAGTTTCAGTGCGCGGACGGACAGCATCTTCATTGGCATAAATAATTTCATGAATATTTTTGCCTGTACTTGAGCAAAAATCGAGCAAATCTGCACCTGAACCAAACCCGAAAGGCACATTGGTTTCGCCCGACACCATATCATTTTTAATCGGCTTGCTCAACTGCGCAGCTGTAGCGATAAAGCCGCCGCCCGTTGAATACCATAACTCTTCGAAAAGCACCTCACTTTGCTGGTTTGTAGCCGTTAACTTCATGCCGTTAGGATGAAGGTCAGGGATAGCTTCATAATCAAAAACCAAATCCTCAGCCGGATCAAAATTTATTTCTATCCGGCCATCAAGTTTTATACGTTTCTGTGAATATACATTTGCGACTTCGGTATCGGCAGTTTCAGGATCAAGCGTTTCCGGCTCCAACCCCATCAGCCCTAGAACTACCGCCTTCGGTGTTGCATGGCCGTCTCCGGTCAGCGCAAGAGAACCTTGTAATTCGGCGCGAATATTATGTGTGGAAGCAAGCAAGCCCTGCTTTTCCAAATCGGAGACAAACCGTTTTGCAATACGAATAGGCCCGACCGTGTGCGAGCTAGACGGGCCGATACCTATACGAAATATATCCAATACTGAAAGCATGATTTAGCCCTTTCGACACGCGTCGATTATCGCGCGTGTATCAATCCCGTATTTTTTATACAAGTCCTGAACCGAACCCGTTTGCCCAAAAGCGACAACACCTAATGATTTTACGCAGTGGCCATGGACACTCCCCAGCCAAGCCAGACTTGCCGGATGTCCATCAAGTACAGTAATCAATTTGGCGCTAGATGGTATATTTTGTAATAGTTTGAATACATGTGCCCCCTCACTCATACCTTGCCAATCATTATACAAACGGTCAGATGATGTTACGGTAAGCAGAGCCGTATCCTTAAGCCCAGAATGTGCCTCTGCCGCTTCTTGCGCCATCACGCCCGTATAGATAATGACGTGCTGCGTAGATTTCGTTGGTGCATCTCGCCAATAACCGCCGTTTAGAATGTCGTCTATATTTCCCTTGCTTAATTCCCGCTTTGGCTGATCAAGTGGACGCGTGGAGAGGCGCAAATATAGAGAACCGCCCGTTTCTTCGTCCTGCATATATTCAAATCCGTAGCGCATAATTGTTGCTAGCTCATCTGCGTAAGATGGTTCAAACGAAATGAGCCCTGGCTGTCCCATGCCGATTAGAGGTGTGTTAATAGACTGGTGCGCACCGCCTTCTGGTGCCAAACTAATCCCTGACGGGGTCGAAACCAGCATGAAGCGCGCATCTTGGTAACAGGCATAATTCAGCGCATCTAAACCACGCGCAATAAACGGATCGTATAGTGTGCCAATTGGGAATAAACGCTCGCCAAATACGCGGTGCGACAAGCCGAGCGCCGCTAAGTTTAAGAACAAATTATTTTCCGCTATCCCTAATTCTATATGTTGACCACTTGGACTTTTCATCCATTTTTGTGCTGACGGAATTTTACGATCTTTAAATGCATCATCAATTTCGCTGCGGTGAAAAAGTCCGCGCTGATTGACCCAGCCGCCAAGATTGGTCGAGACCGTCACATCGGGCGATGTGGTGACAATCCGCCGTGCTAATTCACTATCCCCCTTGGCCAAATCATTAAGTATACGGCCAAAGCTTACTTGGGTAGAGATGCGCTCCGCAGTATCCAAAAGTAAACTATCGGGGATTTCAATATGTTTGGCAGTGTGGACATGCACGCGGGACTTTTGGTTAAATGGAGCATTTTTAACGGCCAACTGAAACGCAGCCTCGTCGTCGCCAAACAGCGCAGATTTGTCCCATTCAGTCCCGTCTAAAACACCCAGGTCGCTTTTATAGCCCGCCATCTGTTTTTCGGTCATCAGGCCAGCATGATTGTCTTTGTGTCCAGCTAACGGCAGACCTTGGCCCTTTACTGTATACATCAAAAACATGGTCGGCGTATCATCTTTAACTTGGGCGAAGGCATCCAGAACTGCTTCCATACAATGCCCGCCGAGATCAGTCATCAGCTTGTGCAATGCGGTATCATCATATTGCGCTAACAACGAAGCCAGAGTATTGTCATCTACCATATCAGCCAATATTTGCTTGCGCCATTCGGCACCACCTTGATAGGTCAGCGCCGAGTAAATATCATTGGGGCAAGTATTGAGCCATTTTTTCAGCGCCTTACCGCCTGGTTTTTGAAACGCTTCGTATTGAGACTTCCCGTATTTAAGCGTAATGACATTCCAACCTACGGCGCGAAAAAACCGCCCGATTATTCGAAATAATTTCTCATTGACGGTACTGTCCAAGCTCTGGCGATTATAATCAATTACCCACCATAAATTCCTCACATCATGTTTCCATGTGTCGATCAGAGCCTCATAAATATTGCCCTCGTCCATCTCTGCATCGCCGACCAAAGCAACCATGCGTCCAGGTTTTTCTCCTTTTTTCCCTTTTGGGGGCAGCATGTCTTTCATGCGCAGATAACTCTGGGTCAAAGCAGAGAAATTTGTCACCGCAGCCCCAAGCCCTACTGATCCAGTTGAAAAATCGACAAATGCGCCGTCTTTGGTGCGCGAAGGGTATGACTGTGCCCCGCCGAGACCGCGAAAGTTTTTAAGCTTGTCCAATGTCTGATTGCCAAACAAATACTCTATGGCATGTAATACAGGGCCTGCGTGAGGCTTAACAGCCACTCTGTCATTCGGCCCCAGCACATGAAAATACAGGGCCGTCATAATGGTTGAGATCGAGGCACAACTAGCCTGATGCCCGCCAACCTTTACCCCGTCCGTATTGGGACGGATATGATTGGCATTATGGATTGTCCATGTGGACAACCATTTAAGTTTCCGCTCAATTGCTTCCAGAATTTTAATGTCAGGTATTGTCATTATTGATATCACATTCATTTCGGTTTGTATGGATATCTGCTAAGCTAATTCCCGGAAATAATGAAGCTGAAAACAAAAAAACCAGAAACAAAAAAACCTGCCGACAAATCGACAGGCTTTTTATGGTACGGGTGAGAAGACTCGAACTTCCACATCTCTCGATACCAGAACCTAAATCTGGCGCGTCTACCAATTCCGCCACACCCGCACAGGTATGACCCATATAATGGGTGAGCCGCCGATTGCCAGATATTTAAGCGGCGGTCAACACATTTATCAGTGGTGCCAGGATACTTTATTAATGATGCACTGCGTCCTTTATTAATGATGCACTGCGTGCATGGGCGCTATTTTAAGTGTATAAAATAGTGCGATTGCGCCAGCGAGAACATTTGCGCTCGCCATGCCCATATATGCGCCTGTCATGCCGTAGAAATGTACGCCAATCCAGATAAATGGAACGAACATAAATATGGAGCGAATGATAGTGAAGACCAGCCCATATCTCGGATGCCCGAGCGCGTTGAAACCTGCGGCGGCTACGAACACAGCCCCGTAGCCCGCAAATGTAACGGGCACAATCCAGAAATAAGGCGCAGCCGCAGTCACCACCGCAGCGTCCTTGGTGAACACTTGCGGAATGATATTTGCAGAAAGTCCCATGACAACACCAATAAATACACCCCATGCAAAGCAAATCTTGAAACAGAAAATGAAAGTCTCGCGAACACGATCTGTCAAATCCGCGCCGCCGTTTTGTCCTGTAACTGCGCCGATACATGCGGATAGAGCATAGAGCATGGTTAGCGCCAACATCCCTACACGCCCGACAATTGTGAAGGCCGCGACCTCGGTTGTCCCCAGATTATGGGCAACAATGGCCGTCGCCGCCAAACCAGCAATAGGGACAATAACATTTGTGCCGATAGCAGGGAAACCAACCCGTAATATTGTTTTCCACGATTTAATAATTCCCTCGAGAGTTAGCCCGGCAAAACTTGCGGCATGTCTATAAAAGAAAATAATAAACAATCCAAACCCTGCGGCTAAACCATTCGCCAATAATGTTGCAAGTGCCGCACCCTGCACTTCCATGCGCGGGAACGGCCCAATGCCAAAAATCAGGAGAGGATCAATAATAATGTTTAAAATAGCGCCGCTAATCATGATGAAACTAGGGAGCAAAGCTTCCCCACCAGAGCGCAAAATATTGTTGGAAATCATGGCTAATCCCATGACGATAAGTGCAGGTAATCCGTATTTTAGATAACTTAAAGCCAGCGGCTTAATTTCCGTGGTAACGCCCATAATATCCAACACCCAAGACATGACGAGAAAGCTAAAAAGACAGATCACCGTCATAACACTTAAGGTCAGCAGGACTGCACTTGCGCCGTGGGCTTTGGCAAGTGGCCTATCCTTACGACCAATTGCCCGCGAAATAGCTGATAATGTCCCTGCGCCCAAACCAATATTGACACTGTTACCAAAGAAAATGATCGGGAAGCAAAACCCGACAGCAGCTAGCGCATTGGTCGATAAATGCCCGAGATAAATCGTATCAACAATACCCGCAGACATCAGTGCAACAATCGCCAGCCAAAACGGGCCAAGCATTCTGATTATATGGCGCGCAATAGACCCTTGTGTTAAGTCAATGAACCTTTTTGCCACTTAATTTGCATCCTCTTCAGAGGGCGTTAGAGACATATATGCGGCAAGAACCGCCATGCGTGTAATCTCGGACGCTGGCGCACCAAGCGCGCAAATTTGAACTGGTTTCTCAAGCCCCGTTAAGAACGGGCCAAGCACTGTGCTATCGCCGACGGCTTTGAGGAGTTTTGTGGAAATACTGGCCGAATGAATAGCAGGCATGACGAGTACATTAGCCGCGCCGCCGAGACGCGAAAACGGATAGGTCAGGCTATGGTTCGGGTTAAGCGCCACATCAGCGGCGATATCTCCTTCATAATCAAAGTCTACATCACGGCCATCAAGGATTTTCACGGCATCACGAACTTTCTGCATGCGCTCACCCGGAGGATTACCGAATGTCGAATAAGAGATAAGCCCAACGCGCGGTGTAAAGCCGAAGGAACGGGCAAACCGAGCCGTACACACCGCTATATCGGCCAACTCTTCGGCGTCTGG
Source organism: Robiginitomaculum sp. (assembly GCA_021776675.1). Classification (GTDB taxonomy): domain Bacteria; phylum Pseudomonadota; class Alphaproteobacteria; order Caulobacterales; family Maricaulaceae; genus Robiginitomaculum_A. Next base: position 631 of record JAJFFM010000055.1, on the reverse strand, counting down.
AAACTCTGTGATACTGGTGTCGGAAATAAACAGGGTCTGGCCTTTATTGACGACAATCGAAACGCCCATTGTGCGCCGCTTTTTAGTGTAATCCATAACCAAACGCACATCACGTAAGGCTTGATCATAACCGCGCGTCACACCAGTCACCATACCGTCTGCAAGACCGTGGCCAAGCAAGAGCGCGGAGAAAACATTACGGTCATTATTGACCAAACGCTGCACATCACGGCGCAAATAACCTTTACGGCGCAGGCGCATATATAAATGCTCTGCAAATTCGGCGTTACGGTCGAACAGGCGCGCATTGAGAATATCTAGGGAACCATCATCTTCGATACCCAAAAGCTCCATATTACCTTTGATCGGTTTTTCACGGCCAATGAGAATGGCTTTACCCATGCCGCGCTGTTGGAAAGAATGGGCGGCGCGTATAACCGCAGGCTCTTCACCTTCGCAAAACACTATTTTTCGCGGATTATCAGCAACAGTTGCACTAATGCCTTGCAAAAGAGCCGCTGTCGGATCTTGGCGCTGTGCCAACGCCGCCTCGTAAACATGCATATCTTCAATAGGTTTACGTGCGACACCCGTATCCATTGCGGCTTGCGCCACAGCGGGCGGAATGCGT
>JAJFFM010000054.1 GCA_021776675.1 Robiginitomaculum sp. | reverse complement strand
GAGTCTTCGCAAGTTCTTGAGCATACTGAGGGTAGTATTTTAAGCTTACGGTATGCAGGGACGAACATCCGCCCCGGAATAATGATTGCTATATATTGGCTGGCAGAAAATAGATTGGTGGCAATAGATGCAAAAATATGAGTTGGGATAAGACCTCTTGATGTCCCGACCAGTCCCGACATTTTTTCGAGCAGAACTTCAAGCATGCGCGTTTTTTCTAGAAGTCCACCGAAGCTAAGGCCAATAAAACCGAGGGAAATTGTCCACATCATGCTTTGTAACCCACCTTTGGTCAGGAGCTTATCAACGGCTTCGACGCCGGTTTCAGACACATAGCCATAATTCATAAAATTCATCATGTCGCCAAAGCCAACTCCCTGAAATGCCACAGCCATAAAGCTACCGGCAAGACAGCCGATAACCATTACGGCAAGCGCATTGATGCGTTTAATGGCGAGGATAAGAACAATAACTGGCGGTAAAAATACTATAGGGTTGATCCAAAACGCATTTTGAATACCCGTTAATAATTGCTCCGTTTGGGATGTGTCGATCTCAGCACCTTTATATCTAAGGCCAAGAATAAAAAAGATAGCCAAGGTAAGGAGCATTGCAGGGCCGGTGGTATAGAGCATTGAGCGAATATGGTCGAATAGATTGGCCTCCGCGACACCTGCGGCAAGATTGGTAGAATCGGAAAGGGGTGAAATCTTATCGCCAAAGATTGCTCCTGAGATTACCGCGCCCGCAGTCATGGCAGGCGGGATACCAAGGCCAAGACCAATGCCCATAAAGGCTACACCAAATGTAGCCGCCGTTGTCCAAGAACTCCCTGTTACCAATGAGGCAATTGCACAAACCAAACCTGTGGTGAATAAAAAATATGTCGGGGAGATTAATTGCATTCCGTAATATATCAGAGTTGGGATAGTGCCCGATGCTATCCAGCTTGCGATTAAAACCCCAACCATCATCAATATCAGCATGGGCAGCATTGCTATTTCGCAACCATATAGAATTCCCTTTTGGATATCGTCCCATTTAAACCCCGACAGAAGCGCAACTATAGCGCAAACAACAATGGCGAAGATTAATGATATTTGAGTAACCCATTCTTGTTTAAGAATAAAAATTTGTGTGAACATCATCACGCATAAAAACACTATGACGAATAAGGCGCCCCAAAAAGATGGTCGAGGCTCTGTAATTTCAGCATCGTTAGTTTCAGGCATTTAATTATTTTCTTTATTTTAGTTTCATGAAAGTTGGAAATAGTAAATTTAAACAATTTTGTTGCACGGACTTAATTTTGTTGCCAGGACTTAATTTTGTTGCATGGGGCCAGACATTATGCAAATAAATACAATGAATGATAACTATTGATATATTGAATAATGAAACCTTATGAGAACCGCTTTGTCTGGGATCTTGACTGGAAGCTGTTACGAACATTTTTAGTTATCGTCGAGCAGGGCGGTATTTCGCCCGCAGCTGATTTTCTAGGATTAAAGCAACCGACGATCAGCAATGCCCTAAAAAGATTAGAGGACACAATCGGTCACTCATTGATTGATCGAAGGCCAAGCCATTTTCGCATCACCCGCTCAGGTAAATTATTATATGCGGAGTGCGGCACAATATTTAGTGCGATTGCACAAATTCCGTCGCTTCTCAGCAGTGCTATTGATGATGTGGCGGGCCATATATCTATCGTCATGGCAAGCCATGTTGTTTCCTCTCATCTTGATGATGTCCTAAAGCGGTTTAATGAAAAACACCCTGAGGTCACGTATTCGATGTCTGTTGCCGATAGTGATGAAGTACAAAACCGTATTTCCCAAGGAAGAGCCACATTTGGCATATGCCTTGTTCAGGGCCGAACAGAACATTTGGAAGTAAGAACTTTATTTAGGGAGTATTTCGGTTTTTTCTGTGGCCCAAGCCACCGACTTTTCGGGAAGGAAAACATTCCTGCGACAGAGCTAAAAGGTGAAAATGTTGTCTCCTTTCAAACGGATATTGAATCAGGGCCTCTCCACGCCATGACCAGTCTGCGAGAACAAGCAAATATGAAACCTGCCTTGAAAGGAATTTCGTCAAACCTACCCGAAGTTCGTCGTATGATAATTGCTAATTTTGGCATAGGCGCTTTGCCCATACATGTAGCCAAAAAAGATGTTAGGCTTGGCACCCTGTCTAGATTGCCACCATATAAAAAATTGCCTATCGTAGATATCAGTTTAATCTGGAACCCAAAAAGAAGTATGAACCCAGCCGAAAAGAAATTAACCGAAATGTTTGAAAAAATGCTAACAGAAATACCAATAAAACAGCGTACCTATACGTAATTTTCCGATAGGGATGTACAAGAGGCAGGCTTCGTACTCAAAATAAAGCTATTAAAATCTACGGCGCGGCTCTGTCAAAGGAAAGTTAGTAGTTTGTAAGGCTTAATTTTGGTTTGACTTTAAGCTGCAACTTGCCTCCAAACGGTCAACGTCATTATGAGCATTTCCATTGTTGGAGTGGGTAAATTATAAGTTACCCATCATGGATATTGTATTTAAAGAGCAGTGGACGACGATTAATGGCCACAAGTTTCGCCCAGACACAACATAGGCGATTCCAAATACAAGACCTATAATGCCTGTTACCATAGCCCCGGATAGTCCGTGTGAGCCCGAATGCCTAAATCCAAAAATAGCAGCTTGTGCAATAACGGCAAAAACTATGGAGAAAGGTATTTTTGCCGCGAGCGATTCTAGCCTGTTGAGTGAAAAGCCCCTATCTTGAAGTTCTTCAAAAAATGATTCAATCCAGACGATAATTATAATACCAAAAAAAAGCGGCAAATTCCCCTTCATATTAGGGAAGCGTGAGCCTGAATCCTGTGTAGCCTCTGTTGTCACGACAGGGAAAAGAATATCGCGTAAAAAAACCTCGAAAAATATAATTGAACCGAAAGTAGCAACAAAGGTCACTGCTGCAATTGCTAATAACTTAAAAAAACTTTTTGGCTTTACTAATCCCAAGCTTTTCCATGTTTGCCCTCGGTAATAGAGGAGTAATGTTGCTACGGTAAGTGTTACTACTGAATTCAGTATCACATTCCCCCAAAACCCAATGCTAGAAACGTGGACGGCCCGAATTAAGAACATTGTTGAAAAGAATATAAAAAGATCCACCAATGCTTTTAATGGTGAAGTTTGATATTGTTTTTGGCTTGGTGATTGGGTCATGTTAAATAATTTCTTTTTTAGTTTGGTCTCTAGAAGCACTCTACATTTGAACCTGCAAAAGTAGCCAGATTAATTAAACCTGGTTCACTTGAGAAGGTTTAAACCCATAATGGCTATCAAAAAATAATATCCATTTGTGAGCATGTGAAACAATATCGCAGCCTTAACCGAATTTGAACGAGCGCGAATCCACCCCAATAAAACGCTATGAAGAAAGTATATGGGCCATAAAATAAGTGGACCATGGATGAGCATAAAAGCAACCGATGTCAGCAATATTGCACTCCATGATGAAAAGCGTTGCATGAGGGCCGATTGGAGGTAACCGCGAAAAAGAACTTCTTCAACAATAGGACCAATGATGAAGGCTAAGGCCATGAACGCGGCGAATAACGAATATGAGCCTGTATCTAGCACATATGTAAGCATTTGTGTACCACCGCCCTGTACATCAGCAAAGCCCATATATGGTAGAAACAACACCCGATATCCCCACACCAAAACGCGTGTTGCTATAAAGGCTATTAAAAATAAAACAAAAAACTCGCGTAATTTTTTATCGGGCTTGCTCAAGCCAATTTGCTCTCGAAATTCTTTATTTTTACGACCTATATCTAACCACACCCACAGCATTACCAGCAAGCCTGCACATACATTCGCGGCGAGTGTGATAGTCTTTGAACTAATTTCAGGTACATCAAGTTTAGTATTTTTAAACAACTCGATCGCAAAATAGAAGCTCAAACCAACAACAATTTGCAAGCTAATAAAAAAGGCTATTAGTAAAACGCCACGCTTTATCGTCAATTGTTTCAAATTATCGCTCATCTCATGCGACCATGATGAGGGCAGGTAAGAAAATTCTTCGACATGTTAACTTCACTTTCTTACGTGCTAGCATAAAGTTTCTCATTCATATTGACTGCTTAAGTTAAATATAATTTATATGAGTAAACCCTTAAAGTGTATATACACTTAATGTCAACACTAGACAACAATTCACACCTTCACATGATTGTGAAGTAATGATTTATCTGCACACTACCTCATAATCCAAACTATAAATATGAAGTAATTTTCTCAGAGTAGATGCCCCTCTGCGTGCCGACATAGGTGCCATCTTCTTCTGCGGCAATGACTTGTCTGACGTCAGCGCTTATGGCACAGATTTAGGTCTGTGCTAAGAGAGAGTTTTTGTTCATTGTAACTTTTGGAGTTAACATGAGACAGAAACAAACAGGGCGTTCATCAGAACGCATCATTAAAGACATCAAACGCAAG
>JAJFFM010000053.1 GCA_021776675.1 Robiginitomaculum sp. | reverse complement strand
TCGACGCAGGCATAGACAAATTACTGGCCGCAAAAACCCCAACCCTAATGCACGTAAAAATCAGCGCAAAAGAAAACGTCTGGCCGCTCGTGCCGCCGGGACGCAGCAACGCAGATATGATGGAGAGATGAGATGAATAATACAGTGAATAAATTAAGAAGCGGCCTCATCCTCGTTGCAGCCATAATTACCATTCTTGGATTGGTTTCATTTTTTAGATTTGTGATTGAGTTTAATAATTTAGATCAGTTTGGAGAAATTAACTCTGATGAGATCAGAGGGATGCTTACAGACCAATGGCTCCAACAATTGGCTTATCTTTTTGGTGATATTTCACAATCCTTACTTTGTCTGTTTGCGGCGCATTTCATCAAACCTTTCGGAGATAAACCATGACTGAATTACAAGCTGATAAAACCTTTGAACGCTCTGGCGTGTCCGGAAAATTGAAAATCGTTTTGCACGATGTTTCGGGGACGCTGTTGCGTACGCTCGGCACGATTGAACGCCGTGGGTACGATTACCGTGATGTCCATTGTACCCAACGCGTCGACGGGGATTTCGACCTACTGGTCGCTATTGAAGACCTAGGCGGCCCGCGCAATCTCAACACACTGTGCAAGCAATTAGAGCGACTGTATAACGTAGTCTCGGCGGAGAAAATCGGCCGCAGGTCAAGGGCAGAGTGGGCTTCCTAATGTTAGTAGGATCGGTACCGAGCAAAGCGAGGCAAGGGCGACCGCCCGCCGCGCCACATGGCGCGCCCCCTTTACGCCTTCAGGGGAGGCGTGCGCTTTTGCGCACTGCCGTGAGCGATATAAACCAAGAGATTAAATAATGACCAATAACGTAAAAATCTTCGACACCACATTACGCGACGGCGAGCAAGCGCCCGGGTTTTCTATGGACGGCGGGCAGAAGCTGCGTATGGCGCGGGCTTTGGCTGACCTTGGTGTTGATATAATCGAAGCCGGGTTTGCCGTGGCTTCGCCCGGGGATTTTGAGGCTGTGCAAACCATTGCGCGGGAAATCACAGGCACGACTATTTGCTCGCTGGCGCGCTGTAATACTGGCGATATTCGCGCGGCGGGAGAGGCTATTTCTCCTGCCAAAGATGCTCGTGTGCATGTATTCATCGCGACGTCTCCCCTGCACCGCCAATACAAATTAAAAATGTCCAAAGACCAGGTAATAGAAAAAGCCATAGCCGGGATTACGCTGGCGCTTGAATATACCGACAATGTAGAGTTCTCCTGTGAAGACGCCATTCGCACCGAGCGAGATTATCTCAAAACCGTGGTTGAACATGCCATAGCGGCGGGCGCAACCACTATCAATATCCCCGATACGGTCGGCTATACTACGCCCGAAGAAATTACCGATTTATTCCGTTTCCTGACCACCGAAGTGGACGGCGCGGCGGGGGCCGTATTTTCAGCCCATTGTCATGATGATTTGGGTCTGGCGGTTGCCAATTCCTTAGCGGCTGTGCGCGGCGGGGCACGGCAAATTGAATGTGCGCTCAACGGTATCGGCGAGCGTGCAGGCAATTGCGCCCTTGAAGAAGTGGCTATGGCTCTGCGCACACGCGCGGATTTTTACAATCTTGGCACCAATATCAACACCAGTAAAATCTATATGGCGTCCAAGATGTTGGCGTCGATTACGGGCAATCCTGTGTCGCGCAACAAAGCCATTGTCGGTGCCAATGCTTTCGCCCATGAAAGCGGCATTCACCAACACGGCATGCTCGCCAACCGTGAAACCTATGAAATAATGAAGCCCGAAGACATCGGCCTTGAAGCGGATAATTTGGTGCTCGGGAAACACTCAGGCCGCGCTGCCCTCAAGCACCGCGCCGAGAAGCTCGGCTTCACCCTGTCGGACAATCAATTGCAATCCGTGTTCGTGGATTTCAAAACCTTGGCCGATAAAAAGAAAGAAGTGTTCGATGCCGATATCGAGGCGCTGTTGTTGGGCGAGGCAATCGGCGCGGCAGGACCGTGGGAAATCGACAGCTTATATGTGTCCGCGGGTTCAGACAGTTTCTCTGGCGGAAATAACCAACCTGAGGCCACCATACGACTTTCCCACGAAGACGGGCGCAAACGCTCTATGGTCAAATGTGCTGGCGGGCCTGTGAATGCAGTGTTGCTGGCTATCAATGAATTGACCGGACATGACTTGCACTTGGATAGTTTCAATGCGCGCAGCGTGACCGAAGGAGAAGATGCCATGGCAGAAGCAGACATCCGCGTCAGCAAAGACGGTGAAAGTTTCCACGGACGCGGTACATCCACAGACACAATTCTGGCAACGGCCCGCGCTTATCTTGATGTGATCAACCGCATCGAAAGACGCGTAAAGCGCACCCAAAATAAAAACGGTAAAATCCAACAACCAATAGCGGCGCAACACTGATGACAAATGAAACACAAAAATCTCCTTCCTCCATTTATGGGGGAAGTACCCGCAGAGCGGGGGATGGGGGCGGCGCGTCAGCGCCTATTCATTTATCCGTCAAGGCAGGCCATCGGCCTGCGCCCCCTCCGCCTCCGCTTCGCTCCGGCACCTCCCCCATAAATGGAGGAGGAAGAGAAAGGAGAAATGCCCATGCCTAAATCTTTATTCGATAAAGTCTGGGAACGCCATGTTGTTTCTGCGGAAACGCGGGAACAACCTGCGACCTTGTTTATCGACTTGCATTTGATACATGAGGTGACGACACCGCAAGCTTTTACCGTATTGAAACAGCGCGAGATGAAAGTCCGTCGTCCGGATTTAACCTTAGCGACCATAGATCATTCTACGCCGACGCTGTTGAACGATGACGGTTCGCGCCCCTATGTCAGCGAACAGGCCGAACAACAGGTTGATCTCTTGCTAGCCAACACCAAAGAACACGGCATCACCACCCACGGATGGGACAGTCCTTACCGGGGCATTGTCCATGTCATGGGGCCGGAATTGGGTGCGACTTGGCCCGGTATGACCATTGTCTGCGGCGATAGCCATACGGCAACCCACGGAGCGTTCGGGGCGTTGGCATTCGGCATCGGCACGACCCAAGTCGGGCATGTGCTGGCCAGTCAATGTATTTTAATGCGCAAGCCTAAATCCATGTGTGTGCATGTGGACGGCGAACTTGCTGATGGCGTATCCGCCAAAGACGTTATCCTTGCTATTATCGCCAAAGTCGGTGTCGGCGGCGGTACGGGCCATGTGATTGAGTATCGTGGTACCTGTTTTGAGAATATGAATATGAGCGAGCGCATGACAGTGTGTAATATGTCCATAGAAGCTGGCGCGCGGGCAGGCATGATTGCTCCCGATGCGACAACCGTCGCATATTTTAAGGGTAAACCCATGGCACCAAATATGGCACCTGCCGAGTTTGACGAAGCGAAAGCGGATTGGCTGTCTCTGGCCTCTGATGCGGACTGTAGTTATGACAAAGAAGTCCATTTAACTGCAGCCGACATAAAACCCATGGTCACCTACGGAACCCATCCGGGCATGGCTATGCCTATCGACGGGTTGGTGCCTGCCAAAAACGATCCAAGTGATGCCAAGGCACTGGCCTATATGGACATGCAAGCCGGCGCGGCGATTGCATGCACCAAAGTTGATACGGTGTTCATCGGTTCATGTACCAATTCGCGCATCGAGGATTTCCGTGTGGCCGCGAAAATTCTGGACGGGCAATCCGTGGCGGATAGCATCACCGCCGTTTTCGTGCCGGGTTCAGAACAGGTTAAAATCGAGGCCGAAGCCGAAGGTTTGCACGAGATATTCCGCGCCGCAGGGGCGCAGTGGCGAGAACCGGGATGTTCCATGTGTATCGGCATGAACGGCGATATCGGCAAGCCGGGCGACCTCATTGTCTCGACATCCAACCGCAATTTCGAAGGTCGCCAAGGCCCCGGCGTGCGCACAGTGCTCGCCTCTCCGGCAACGGCTGCGGCCAGCGCTATTACCGGCGTGATTACAGATGCCCGAACACTGTCCCAGACTATGCCAAGGAGTGCAATATGAGTTTTCAACCTTTTAAAACTTTGACCTCCCAGACTTTGGTACTGGCTACGCAAAACATTGATACCGACCAAATCATTCCGGCGCGGTTCTTAACCACCACGAGCCGGGAAGGCTTGGGAAAATTGGCATTTAATGATTGGCGTTATGACGAAATGGGTAATGAAAATGACCATCCACTGAACGGTGGCGCCGCCAAGGCCTGTCAGATTTTAGTGGCTGGGCATAATTTTGGCTGCGGGTCGTCCCGCGAACATGCGCCGTGGGCATTGATGGACTATGGATTTCGCGCCGTGATAAGTTCAGAAATTGCCGATATATTCCATGCCAATTCTTTGAAGAACGGCTTTCTGCCTATCGTTATCGAAGCGTCAGCCCATGAATGGTTGTTGGATAATCCGGGCGTGGATGTAACCATTGATCTGGAAACTTGTGAAGTCCGTCTTCCTGCATCTTCTGGGGCAAACAACGGCGGCACATATCCATTTAAAATTGACCCGTTCTCAAGACAATGTCTCATGCAAGGCCAAGACGAGTTGGATTATTTATTAGGGCAGGACGCAGAAATTAACGCGCACGAGGCCAGTTTTAATAAGGCGGCATCATGAATATAAATTTCACATACCTGCCCGGCGACGGTATCGGGCCTGAAGTTGGCGCGGCGGCAATCGCCGTTTTAAATGCTACGGCCAATGCATTTGGGCATACACTCGACATAGAGGAACACCTCATCGGCGGCGCGGCTATTGATGCACGCGGCACACCATTGCCAGATGAGACCTATGCGTCAGCGAAAAAAACGGGCGCCATTTTACTGGGCGCAGTCGGTGGGCCGAAATGGGATCATCTCAAAGGTTCCGACAGACCAGAGCTTGGCGGGCTTTTAATCTTGCGTAAGAAATTAGAGCTATTCGCCAATGTGCGTCCGGCAAAACCGTTTGCGGGTTTAATTGCAAGCTCGCCGCTCAAACCGAAATATCTTGAGGGTGTCGATTTTGTCGTCGTGCGAGAACTAACGGGCGGTATTTATTTCGGTGATAAAGGCAGGGATAATTCGCAGGAAAATAATATAAGCGCATATGATGAATGCCGCTATAGCGAAGCCGAAATTGAGCGGATTGCGCACCGCGCTTTCCAAATAGCTAGAACCCGGCGCAGCAAAGTGACTTCGGTTGATAAGTCCAATGTGCTAGAGACTTCACGGCTGTGGCGCGAAGTGGTGACAAAAATCGCCAAAAATTACCCTGATATCGAACTGGAACACACGCTCGTCGATGCTATGGCCATGCATATGTTGACACGACCACGGGATTTTGATGTCATTTTGACCGAGAACATGTTCGGTGATATCTTGACCGACGAAGCGTCTATACTCTGTGGCTCTATGGGGGTTATTCCGTCTGCTAGTTTGGGCGAGGGTAGCATGGGCATGTACGAACCCATCCACGGCAGTGCGCCCGACATTGCGGGCGCGGGCAAAGCCAACCCCATCGCAATGATACTGTCCGCCGCATGGATGCTCCGCACCAGTTTTGGTTTGGATACAGAAGCAGCCGCAATAGAGGCAGCCGTCAAAGCAGCTTTGGACGCGCGGCAGGTTACAAGTGATTTGGGTGGTTTGCTATCAACTCAGGATGTAGGGGCCAAAATAGGGGAATGGGTCGCTGAGCATGTCACATAGTCTGGAAAACATAGCCAATAGGATTGATGCGGCCATGGTTTATCCCTTGGCCAAGCGTACACATTTGCAATCTATTAGTGATGATAACGGGGGCAGTGATAGTGGGGGCAATAATAGTGGGGGCAGTGAGGTATGGCTCAAACGTGAGGACCAACAGGACGTATTTTCTTTTAAAATTCGCGGGGCCGCCAACCGCATTTTCAAACTTACTGACGCGGAAAAAGCGCGTGGTGTGGTCTGCGCCAGCGCGGGAAATCATGCCCAAGGTGTAGCATTAGCGGCAAGCAAAAGCAGCATAAAATCAACCATTTTCATGCCCGTCACTACGCCGGATATCAAAACCGAAGCGGTTACTAGGCTCGGCGGTGAAATTCGTCTAGTCGGGGATAGCTATGATGCGGCATTTGCTGGCGCACAAGAATTCGCCGAGGAGACTGGAGCCGTATTCATTCACGCTTTCGATGACCCCGATGTCATCGCGGGGCAGGGCAGTGTTGCCAAAGAAATTCTGGCACAATTGCCCAACCCGGCCGCTATCTATATAGGGGTTGGCGGCGGTGGTTTATTAGCGGGCATAGGTGCATATGTGCGCGTCCACAGTCCAGAGACAAAAATTATTGCCGTAGAGCCAGAAGGCGCAGCAACCCTAAAAACATCCCTTGAAGCAGGCGAGCCAACAAGCCTTAATACTGTCGACGGGTTTGCAGACGGCGTAGCGGTCAAGCGCATCGGCGAGACTACATTTGAACTCGCCCAGCAAATTGCGCCGCAGAGCATTCTTGTCAGCAATGACGAAATTTGCGCGGCCGTCAAAACCATATTTGAAAAAACCCGCACGGTGGTTGAGCCCGCAGGCGCTTTGGCTTTGGCGGGATTGCTTAAAGACACACAGAGACCTACCAAAAAAATAAATGGAGCCTGTATTGCCATTGTTTCGGGTGCCAATGTCAATTTTGACCGTATCGGGCATATGGTCGAACGGGCGGAATTGGGCGCGGGTCAAGAGATATTGTTCAGCGCAACTTTGCCCGAAAAACCAGGCTCTTTCTTGAAATTTTGTGAAGCCCTCGGCGATCATGCGGTCAGCGAATTTAACTACCGCTACGCAGATCAATCTACTGCACACGTGCTTGTCGGTATTAAAATCAAGACACCTGAACAAGGCGCACAGGTCATGGATAATATCCGCGCGGCAGGCATGGAGGTCTCAGACTTGTCCTATAACCGTCTGGCCAAAGAACATTTACGGCACATGGTCGGCGGTACATCTTCGGCGCAGGTAAACGAACACATATATAGTTTTGAATTTCCCGAACGCCCCGGTGCCTTACGGGATTTCCTCATCGGGCTCGATGGGCGTTGGAACATATCCTTGTTTCATTACCGCAATCATGGTGCGTCCAGCGGACAAGTCTTGTGTGGTTTCCAAATACCTGATGGTAATGCAGACGCGCTACAGGCCAGCCTGCAAAGAACCGGCTTTGCTATGCGCGACGAGACTAACAACCCAGCCACCCAAATGTTTTTGAAAGCCACAACACTTGAAAGCCAGAACGAATGACTGAAACGATGTTGAAATTTATACGAATTGACGGCGAAATGCCGGCTAAGAGGGATGCTAAAATCCGCGCAGAGGACTTCGAGGAAATATACGCTGGTTACATCCGGGAAAAAGCCCAAGAGCAATCTTCGCGCTGCTCCCAATGTGGTGTGCCGTTTTGTCAATCCGGTTGCCCCTTGCAAAACAACATTCCTGACTGGCTATACCTTAGCGCCGAAGGGCGGTTAGAAGACGCCTATCAACTTTCCGCACAAACCAATTCTATGCCTGAAATTTGTGGCCGTATTTGCCCGCAAGACCGTTTGTGTGAAGGCGCTTGCGTCATCGAAAAATCAGGGCACGGGGCGGTGACAATTGGTGCCATTGAAAAAACCTTAACTGACAATGCTTGGGATAATGGGTGGGTCGCACCGATTAAACCTATTACTGAACAAACGCTTTCTGTTGGTATTATTGGCGCGGGGCCAGCGGGGCTAGCGGCAGCAGAAGCTTTACGCGCACAAGGTTGGCAGGTCAGTATTTATGATCGCCATGACCGTGCAGGCGGGCTGTTGATGTACGGTATCCCTAATTTTAAGCTCGACAAAAAAATCGTCCAAAGACGCATAGATCGTTTGAAAGACGGCGGCGTAAAATTTGTCCTAAACACCAATATCGGCACCGACATTAGCTTTGACGAATTACGTAAAAAGCATGCGGCTATTTTGGTGGCAACAGGCGTCTATAAATCTCGCGCATTGCTGGTTCCGGGTTGTGGCAGTGATGGTGTGATTGAAGCTCTGCCATATTTGACAAATTCTAACCGCCTAGGCTTAGGTGATAAAGTCCAGATGGATACTGCTAAAGACATGACAACAAAAAACAGGCATGTCGTGGTTATCGGCGGCGGTGATACGGCTATGGATTGTGTGCGCACAGCCGTGCGGCAAAAAGCCAAATCCGTCACATGTTTATACCGCCGCGACCAAGCCAATATGCCAGGCAGTGCACGCGAGACAGCCAACGCTATGGATGAGGGCGTAAAATTTGAATGGCTCGCCGCCCCGCAATCAATACATGATAAGGACGGTCAAGTGACCAAGGTTCGCGCCGTACGCATGCGCCTGGGGCTTCCTGATAAATCTGGCCGCCAAACCGTAAGCCAAATTAAAGGCTCCGAATTTGATTTAAGAGCCGACATGGTCATTCAGGCTCTGGGCTTTACCCCCGAAGACATGAGCGCATTAAACCCAGATATGACCCTAACCGACTACGGCACTATCAAAACCCACCCTACAAAATTTGAAACCAATATACCCGGTGTGTACGCGGCAGGCGATATTGTGCGCGGGGCCTCATTAGTGGTTTGGGCTATCCGCGAAGGTCGAGACGCAGCGGCGGCCATGCACCAATACCTAGAAAACCAACTTGCTGATATGGCGGCGGAATAGAGGGTTAGATGAATAAGAAGTACCGAGCGAAGCGAGGCAAGGGTGACCACCCGTCGGCGCCGTTACGCCGCACCTATTTTAGCTTCAGGGTAGGTGTGCGTTCTTACGCACTACCGCGAACGATTTAAATAAAGAGAGCAAAATGCAAAACTGGAAAACCACATACGAGCAGAACCGTGACCGCCTTATAGACGCAAATGCATATAATCCGGCAGACGAGCATGATGCTTGCGGTGTTGGCTTGGTCGCCAGTATTGACGGCAAGCCGCGCAGAGAAATAGTCGAACTTGCGATTAAGTCCCTCAAAAATGTCTGGCACAGGGGCGCGGTGGATGCAGACGGTAAAACCGGAGATGGGGCCGGTATCATGCTCGATATCCCCCAAGAATTTTTCCGCGCCCAAGTCGCGCGGACGGGACACAAAGCCAAACAAGCTCTTGTCGCCGTTGGTATGATTTTCTTACCGCGCACCGATTTTGCTGCACAAGATGCGGCGCGGACAATTGTGGAATCCGAATTATTAAAAGCGGGCTGTTATATGTATGGCTGGCGGCAAGTTCCCATTGATGTCAGCATTATCGGCGATAAAGCGGCCAGTACGCGCCCTGCAATCGAGCAAGTAATGTTCCGCCCACCCAAATCATGGGACGCAACCAAATTAGAGCGAGAGCTTTATATCGTGCGGCGCAGGATTGAGAAACGCGCTATTGCTGCTGCCCTGCCGGGGTTTTATATTTGCTCATTATCAGGCCGTGTCATCACCTATAAAGGTATGTTTTTGGCCGAGCAGATCGATGCGTTCTATCCTGACCTCAAAGACGAACGCTTTACCTCTCGCGCCGTTTTATTTCATCAACGCTATTCCACCAATACATTCCCCCAATGGTGGCTAGCACATCCATTTCGGATGATTGCCCATAACGGCGAGATTAACACCGTGAGCGCCAATACTAATTTCATGAAAAACCATGAAATAAAAATGGCGTCCAGCGCTTTTGGAAAACGTGCTGAAGATGTCAAACCTGTCATCCAAAAAGGTTCCTCGGATTCTGCGGCATTGGACGCAGTGTTTGAATTATTGGTGCGGGCTGGACGGCCTGCACCCCTCGCAAAAACCCTGTTAATACCCGAAGCCTATTCCAAGCGTACAGAATTGATGCCTGACGATTGGCGGGCATTTTACGAGTTTTGTAACGCAGTGATGGAGCCGTGGGACGGGCCTGTGGCTTTGGCCGCATATGACGGCGAATGGGTTATGGCGGGCCTTGATAGAAACGGTCTTCGGCCTTTGCGTTACGCCATTACGGATGACGGTATTTTAACAGTGGGCTCCGAAACCGGTATATGTCCACTGAACGAAAACTCTATTGTTTCCAAAGGCGCTATCAAACCGGGGCGGCTTGTTGCGGTTAATTTGAACGAAGGTAAGTTTTTCGATTCCGACGAAATCATTAACGAGCTTTCCAGCGCCAAGCCCTATGATAAATGGCTAGGGCAGGTAGAAGCATTAGACGAAAAACTATCAGGACAAGAGCCTAAGCCAAAATTATCAGGCGAAGCATTAAATCGCGCACAATTGGCATGTGGTCGCTCACGCGAAGAGATAGACCTCATTTTAAAACCCATGGCCGAACAAGGCAAGGAAGCAATCGGTTCCATGGGTGATGATGCACCTTTGGCCGTGCTATCCGATGAATACCGGCCATTATCGCATTTTTTCCGCCAAAAATTTTCACAAGTAACAAACCCGCCCATTGACCCTTTGCGCGAAACGCGCGTCATGGGGCTCAAAACGAGGTTCCGTAATTTGCGCAACATCTTGGCCGATGCTCCTGATGAAGCGTCTGCTGAAACTGGAAAAATGTATGTGCTGGAAAGCCCGGTTCTAACCAATGCCATGTATGATAATTACATGAAAATGGTCGCGAAGAATGTTGCCGTTTTGGACTGTACATTCGCACCGCCAAAACCTGGTACCCGTCACGGCAGTGCACTGAAATCTGTACTTAAACGCATCAATAAGCAGGCTGAAAAAGCCGTACGGGCCGGCATTGAAACCATTGTGTTAAGCGACAAAACCCTTGGGGTCGACAATGTTGCGGCGCCAATAATCCTGTGTGTGGGCGGGGTGCATTCGCATCTCATCAGGCAAGGTTTACGCTCCAACTGTTCCCTTATCGTTCGCTCGGCGGAATGTCTTGATACCCATTATTTTGCCGTGCTGATCGGCGCAGGCGCGACAGTGGTCAATCCTTACATGGTCCAGGATGCGCTGTACGAATTGGCGGCAGAAGGTACAATTGACGTTGATGCGAAAACGGCTTTGGCCAATTACAAAACTTCCATCGATAACGGGCTCCTCAAGATAATTTCCAAGGCTGGTATATCGGTGATTTCGTCTTACCGCGGCGGCAATAATTTCGAAGCGCTCGGCCTATCCCGATCATTAGTCGATGAGCATTTCCCAGGTATGACATCGCGAATTTCAGGTATCGGGTTGGCGGGTCTGGAGCATAAAATTGTCGAGCAGCACAAGATCGCATTTGCGCCAAAGAACCTAAAAAGAAAACCAATTTTACCCATCGGAGGATTTTACCGCAAACGCGCTAACAGTGAACGCCATGCATACGGCGCAGACATGATAAACCTGCTGCAAACGGCCGTGCGCACGGATAATTATGGGGTTTATAAGGAGTTCGCAGATGTGGTGAACGGCCAAGCCCCTATCCAAATTCGCGATCTGTTGGATTTCAATCCTTTAGGCAACCCCGTCCCCATCGAGCAAGTTGAAAACATCAACGAGATTCGCAGACGGTTCCTCACCCAAGCCATGTCATTGGGTGCGCTTTCCCCCGAAGCTCACGGGACGCTTAATATCGCCATGAACCGTATTGGTGCGCGTTCAGTGTCCGGCGAGGGCGGGGAAGATCCAAAGCGCTATAAACCTCTGCCAAACGGCGATAATGCAAATTCAGAGATAAAACAAATCGCATCTGGGCGTTTTGGCGTGACGGCAGAATATCTCAATAATTGTAAAGAGGTCGAGATCAAAGTCGCCCAAGGGGCTAAGCCCGGCGAAGGTGGTCAATTGCCCGGTTTCAAGGTCACAGAAATGATCGCCAAATTGCGCCATGCTACGCCAGGCGTCACTCTAATTAGCCCGCCGCCGCACCACGATATTTATTCCATCGAAGATTTGGCCCAGCTTATTTACGACCTCAAACAAATCAATCCGTCCGCCCGTGTTTGCGTAAAATTGGTCGCCAGTTCCGGCGTTGGCACTATTGCAGCGGGTGTTGCCAAAGCTAAGGCGGACACAATTTTAATTGCGGGCCATAACGGCGGCACAGGCGCGTCCCCCAATACCAGCCTTAAATATGCAGGCGTACCGTGGGAGCTTGGCCTGTCGGAAGTCCACCAAATCCTGAGCTTGAACGGCTTGCGCGACACGATAACTTTGCGCACGGACGGCGGCATTAAGACCGGACGCGATATTGTCATTGCCGCCATGCTCGGTGCCGAAGAATATGGTGTCGGCACATTGTCGCTTGTGGCTATGGGTTGTTTGATGGTCAGGCAATGCCACAGCAATACTTGTCCTGTCGGGGTCTGCACCCAAGACGAAAGCCTGCGCGATAAGTTCACGGGCAAGCCCGAACATGTGATTAATCTGATGACCTTTATGGCCGAAGAAGTGCGCGAAATCCTCGCGCCCCTTGGTGTCACTAGCCTATCGGAAATTATCGGACGTGCTGATTTGTTGTCGCAAGTTTCTCGCGGGGCAACGCATTTGGATGATCTTGACCTCAACGCCGTTCTGACCCGCATTGATATTCGCCCGGTTAAAGATAGCCGCAAAGGCCGCACCGAAGTTCCCGACAGTCTGGATGTGCAAATCCTGAAAGACGGCAAGCAATTGTTCAAGCACGGCAAGAAAACCGAGCTGGTCTATACGGTACGCAATACGGACCGCGCCGTTGGTACACGAACATCGAGCGCGATTTACAAGAAATTCGGGGTCGGCGGATTACCGGACGGACAATTGACCATTCGTCTGCGCGGATCTGCGGGGCAGTCTCTAGGGGCATTTTCCATGAAAGGTTTGCGCCTTATTATCGACGGTGATGCTAATGATTATGTCGGTAAAGGTTTGTCCGGCGCTGAAATATTCCTTGCCCCACAAGGTGGCAGTCAGATCGACGCCCACACCAGCACCATCATTGGAAACACTTGTCTTTACGGCGCGACATCCGGCACATTATTAGCGGCAGGCCGTGCAGGTGAACGTTTCGCCGTGCGCAATTCAGGCGCCAATGCTGTGGTCGAAGGTTGCGGCACTAACGGCCTTGAATATATGACTGGCGGCACCGTAGTTATCCTTGGTTCCATCGGGGATAATTTCGGCGCAGGCATGACCGGCGGTATGGGGTTTGTCTATGACCCCGACGGTAATTTTGAAAAAGCGGTCAATCCAGACAGTGTC
>JAJFFM010000052.1 GCA_021776675.1 Robiginitomaculum sp. | reverse complement strand
AACAAATCTTCCTTTATTTCGTCCGCACCAAGATTATAAATGGTTTTCACGGAACCATCTTTAGCACCTGCCAATATCCCAGCCAAATCACGGCCGCCTTTACCGGGAACAAATCCCATATCCAGACCGGCTACACGAGCGGCGGCCGTATGCAGTACATTCCAACCATTCCAACCTTCTTTGACCATACCGTATTTCTCTGCAATCTTACCACATAGACGCATGATCTTTGCGCCGTCTTTGCGTGTCAGTGCGCCCTGCCCGATGAGGATCATCGGGTTTTTCGCGGATTTAAGTTTGCGGGCAAACCCTTTGGTCGATGCAAGTAACGTCTCTAATTCCGTGACCGTGTTTCCCAAATGATCATAAGTATAAGTCAGGTCGTAAGGCATGCCGACCATAGCGATATCTAAATCGCCGTGTATCCATGTCTTGCGGATACGGGCATTCACAAGCGGCGCTTCGTGGCGTACATCAGAACCAACGATGAGCAGCGCATCGGCCTGTTCAATACCGGCAATAGTTGTGTTCATTAAGTATTCTTGGCGCACTGTTTCACCGAGCGGCGCACCGTCTTGGCGGCAATCAATGTTCTTCACACCGAGAGCATCCATCAAATCCTTCAGAGCTTTCATAGATTCCGTACAGGCCAAATCACCTGCCACCGCAGCGATGCCCTCTGGATCACCTTTAAGTTTTTTGGCAACCACGCCCAAGGCTTCGTCCCACGATGCCGGAACAAGTTTACCCTTTTTGCGAACATAAGGTTTGTCCAAACGTTGACTGCCAAGACCGTCCCAAATGAAGCGGGATTTATCGGAAATCCATTCTTCGTTGATGTCGTCATTAATCACCGGAACAATCCGCAAAGCCCGACCACCGCGACTATCCACACGGATATTTGAACCAACCGCATCCATGACGTCGATAGTTTCCGTAGGTTCCAACTCCCAAGGCCGCGCATTGAACGCATATGGCTTGGATGTCAGCGCGCCGACAGGACATAAATCAATGATATTTCCAGACATTTCGGAGGTCAAAGACTTCTCTAAATATGTAGTAATTTCAGCATCTTCGCCGCGCGAAGCTAAACCAATTTCAGACACACCCGCAACTTCGGTGATAAACCGGACACAGCGCGTACACTGGATACAGCGGGTCATCACAGTAGCAACCAATGGCCCCATATATTTATCATCTACGGCGCGTTTATTGTGCTCATAACGAGAGCCTACGCGGCCATAACCCATGGCTTGATCTTGCAGATCACACTCACCGCCTTGGTCGCAAATCGGACAATCGAGCGGATGGTTTATCAGCAAAAATTCCATCACACCTTCGCGGGCTTTTTTAACGGTTTTTGAATCTGTACGGATATTGGCACAAGACCCATCGCGGTTCGGACGCAAGTCTTTGACCTGCAATGCACATGATGCTTGTGGTTTCGGCGCACCGACCCACTCAACCAAACACATGCGGCAATTACCTGCCACACTTAGGCGTTCATGATAACAGAAACGCGGAATTTCCGCCCCCGCCTGCTCGCAAGCCTGCATCAAGGTATAATCACCCGGGACTTCAATCTCTTGCCCATCAATATTTACTTTGCGTAGATCAGTCATATTCCCTACTCCGCAGCCGCTACAAACACAGGCTTATTAGCCCGATAGTTATTTATGCGGTCTTCTATTTCTGGACGGAAATGCCGGATTAGACCCTGAATTGGCCAAGCCGCCGCATCACCGAGAGCGCAAATTGTGTGGCCCTCTACCTGTTTGGAAACATCCAATAACATATCAATTTCGCTGGTTTCGGCTTCGCCCGTCACCATGCGTTCCATAACCCGCCACATCCAGCCTGTACCTTCGCGGCACGGCGTACATTGACCGCAACTTTCGTGCTTGTAAAAATAGCTAAGCCGCGCAATAGCCGCCACAACGTCAGTGGATTTATCCATGACAATCATGCCCGCAGTCCCCAGACCGGATTTAACTGCCGACAGCGCATCAAAATCCATCAGCACATCATCGCAAATCTCGCGCGGTAATAGCGGCACAGATGAGCCACCCGGAATAACACATTTAAGATTATCCCAGCCACCACGAACCCCGCCTGCATACTCCTCAATCAGCGTTTTCATCGGGATTGACAAAGCTTCTTCCACATTACACGGCGTATTTACGTGACCGGAGATACAAAACACTTTGGTACCTGCATTGTTGTCGCGGCCAAAGGATTTAAACCAAGCTGCGCCCCTGCGCAAAATAGTCGGCCCAACGGCGATACTCTCCACATTGTTCACGGTAGTGGGACACCCATAAAGACCCGCATTGGCAGGAAACGGTGGCTTCAAACGCGGCTGACCCTTTTTTCCTTCTAAGCTCTCTAGTAATGCGGTTTCTTCGCCGCATATATAAGCGCCCGCACCGTGGTGCATATAGATGTCAAAATCCCACCCCGAACCACAAGCATTCTTGCCAACCAACCCAGCCTTATAAGCTTGATCAATAGCCGCCTGTAGGCGGTTACGCTCTTGGATATATTCGCCGCGCACATAGATATAACAGGCATGGGCCTGCATAGCGAAGGACGCAACCAACGCACCTTCGATGAGCAGGTGCGGGTCATGGCGCAACATTTCGCGGTCTTTACATGTACCGGGTTCACTCTCATCGGCATTGACCACAAGATAATGGGGACGGTTTGTAACTTCGCGCGGCATAAATGACCATTTAAGGCCGGTCGGGAAACCCGCACCACCGCGTCCGCGAAGGCCTGAAGCCTTCATATTATCAATAATCCAGTCTCGGCCTTGCTCGAGAATTTCTTTCGTTCCGAGCCACGCGCCGCGTTTCATGGCAGCTTCCAGCTTCCAGTCTTGTAAGCCGTAGAGATTAGTGAAAATCCGGTCTTTATCTTGTAGAAGCTCAACCATTGGTGCCTCCTGATTTCTGGCTGACACGCCAACCGATAACCAATATCGCCGCTAAAGTCGCACAGGTTCCAGCAATTTTAAATGCCATAGCATCGCGGCCAATAACCCCGATCAACATCGTACAGAACACTCCGCACATCAGCAGCATCACAAGTATTTTAATCAATATGGGCGCACTGGCCATTACTTAGCCCCCGCTTTTTTCTTAGTCGGCTTTTTCGCAGTATTGGGCAATTTCTTTTTCTTAACTTTATTATAGAAACCTTTGGCGTTCAAAGTCGCAGCACCCGTAATCGGTTCGGAGGTATGGCGTGCGCTTTGCGGACCTGCGGAAACCTTACGGCCAGCCGCCAAATCGTCCAACAATCCGCCGAAATTCTCGGTATCCAAATCTTCGTAATAATCATCACCAGATGAATTAGAAATCTGCACCATAGGCGCATTGGCACAAGCACCGAGGCACTCGACCTCTATCCAGCTTAATTTACCGTCTTCGCTGACTGAACCCTTAGGCCCAATTTTACTCTCGCAGACTTTCTTCAAGTCCCCCGCACCGCGCAACCAGCACGGCGTCGTGCCGCAAAGTTGAATATGGTGCTCGCCCACAGGCGCGAGATTAAACATAGTGTAAAATGTCGCCACTTCGTAGACACGGATATAGGCCATGTCCAAATGCAAGGCCACAGCCTCGAGCGCAGGCGCAGGCAACCAGCCATCCGCTTGCTTTTGCACAATCCAAAGCGCCGGAATAAGCGCAGAACGTTGCCGCCCCTTCGGATATTTCTTAATCCATCTAGCGATTTCTTTTTTGGAAGCCGCAGATAGCACAAAACTATCCGGCTGCTCCTTAGCAAGTCTACGCGCACTCATCGGTCAATCTCCCCGAATACGACATCTAACGAGCCGATAATTGCGGCTACGTCGGCCAACATATGACCTTTACACAAATAATCCATGGCCGCCAAATGTGCAAAGCCCGGAGCGCGGATTTTACACCGATATGGTTTATTGGAACCATCCGAGACCAGATAGACGCCAAATTCGCCCTTGGGCGCTTCCACAGCGGCATAACATTCGCCCGCTGGCACTTTAAAGCCTTCGGTATAGAGTTTGAAATGCTGGATAAGCGCTTCCATATCTTGTTTCATATCGGCGCGGCGCGGCGGTGTGACCTTATGGTCTTCAGCCAAAACGGGTTCACCATCTAGGGCGGGCAACATATCAAGGCATTGCTCGATTATTTTGACGCTCTCATACATTTCTTCCATGCGGCACAGATAACGGTCATAACAATCACCGTGTTTGCCGAGCGGTATTTTAAACTCAAGCTCGTTGTAAACTTCATAAGGCTGCGAACGGCGTAAATCCCACGCCATGCCGGAACCGCGCACCATGACGCCACTAAAACCCCAATCCAGAGCATCTTGCTGGCTCACCACGCCGATATCGGCATTGCGCTGTTTGAAAATTCTATTGTCGGTCAACAAGCCTTCAATATCGCGCATTTTCTGCGGGAAATGTTTACACCAATCGCGCATATCATCGATTAAATCTTGCGGCATGTCTTGGTGGACGCCGCCAACGCGGAAATAGGCCGCATGCAGACGGGAACCCGACACGCGCTCATAAAACACCATCAGTTTTTCGCGCTCTTCAAAGCCCCAAACCGGCGGCGTCAGCGCACCAACATCCATGGCCTGTGTGGTGACATTAAGAATATGCGACAAAATGCGGCCAACTTCTGACCACAACACACGCAAGAACTGCGCCCGGCGCGGCACTTCCACGCCCATTAATTTTTCAATCGCCAAACAAAACGCATGTTCCTGGTTCATGGGCGCC
>JAJFFM010000051.1 GCA_021776675.1 Robiginitomaculum sp. | reverse complement strand
TTGGTCATGTGAAAACATCTCTTTTCCTACGGCGTCTATCAGTGCGCCCTGTTTCAATAGTTCCGTAGCGGTTTCTATATCACCCGCCAGATAACGGTCATCCCCAAGAGGAGCGACTTCGGTTCGTAATGCTTTAATGGCAGATTTAAGCACCGTGTTGGTCTCAATGGGCGCGCGTAGTTCAATACCTTGCGCGGCGCACAACCACTCGATAGCCAAAATGACCGATAAATTCCCGGCCATATCCATCAACCGTCTTGCCCCATGAGCCGCCATACTAACATGGTCTTCTTGGTTAGCCGAGGTTGGTGTGCTGTCTACGCTACATGGGTTGGCCCTTTGTTTGTTCTCGCTCATCAGGGCCGCACTTGTCACTTCGGCGATCATGAAACCAGAATTCACACCGGGGTTCGGTGACAAAAATGCAGGCAAACCAAAGCTCAGTGTTGGGTCAACCAAGAGCGCAATACGTCTTTGCGCAATGGCGCCCGTTTCGGCCAGAGCTAAGGCGAGTTGGTCGGCGGCAAAGGCAACTGGTTCGGCGTGAAAATTGCCGCCCGAAAGAATATCTCCGCTTTCAATGTCGACCAGAGGATTATCGGTAACGGCGTTGGCTTCTATTTCCAGCGTCACTGAAACTTGGCTTAAAATATCAATACAGGCACCCATAACTTGTGGCTGACAGCGTAAACAATAAGGGTCTTGCACACGCTCATCCCCCTCAAGATGGCTATCGCGCAGAGGCGACCCTTGCATCAAGTTCCGCAATATTTGACCGGCGCGTATTTGGCCGGGCTGGCCACGTAACTTATGGATAAATGCACGAAACGGGGCTGATGAGCCCATGGCTGCATCAATGCTCATGGCACCTGTAACCAGTGCAGAGCGGGCAAGTAACTCGGCTTCGAATAATCCGGCCAATGCATAGGCGGTGGAAAATTGTGTGCCGTTAATCAGGCCGAGACCCTCTTTGGCGCGCAGGACGATTGGGGTAAGGCCAGCCTTTTTTAAGGCTTTGCCGCCCGACATACGCTTGCCTTTATAGATGGCTTCACCTTCGCCGATCATGGCGGCGGCCATATGGGCAAGGGGGGCGAGATCGCCGGATGCGCCAACGGAACCTTGGCCCGGAACAACAGGTGTGACATCTTTTGCCAGCATATCTTGCAGCAAAGAGATAAGCCGCCAACTCACACCAGATGCACCGCGGCCAAGCGAGTTAATCTTTAGCGCCATCATCAAGCGAACAATTGGTTCTGGCGTTGGCTCACCAACACCGCAACAATGGGACAGGATAAGATTACGCTGTAACTTGGCCGTGTCTTGGGCACTGATTTGAATACGCGCCAACTTCCCGAACCCGGTATTGACCCCGTAAACAGGGTCATCGCCCGCAGCAGCAGCCTTAACAATATCAGCAGACTTTTCACAAGCGGGTTTAGCGGATGTGTCGAGCTTTATACTCACCGCATCGCGATAAACTTTACGCCAAATATCAAGAGATACATGGCCTGCTTTAATATCAATAGTCATATGGAATTACCTCATTGTTTTGGATTACATCTTTAAAGACTTTCGTAGGCGCATAATTCATACCGACCCAGTAGCTAAGCTCTGATGGATGTTCTATACTCCATATTGCCATATCGGCTGATTTACCAAGCTCTAGCGTACCAATTTTTGAACCCAAACCAAGGGCCGTGGCGCCTATTCGTGTCATACCAGCTAAAGCTTCTTCTGGTGTAAAATCAAATAAGGTACACGCCATATTCAAAATAAGATGTGGGGAAACAATGGGTGAGCTTCCCGGATTACAATCTGTAGCGAGTGCCATTGGAACGCCATGCTTTTTGAACAACTCAACAGGTGGTTTTTGCGTTTCTTTGAGATAATAATATGCCCCAGGTAAAAGCACCGCCACTGTGCCTGCTGCGGCCATAGCTTTGATGCCGTCTTCATCAATATATTCAAGGTGATCTGCGGAAAGAGCACAAAATTCTGCAGCTAGTTTTGCACCGCCTTGGTTAGACAATTGCTCCGCATGTAGTTTAACGGGAAGCCCGTATTTTTTCGCGGCTTCAAAAACCCGCCTGATTTGTGCGGGGCTAAAGGCAATATTTTCGCAAAATCCATCTACAGCGTCAGCAAGACCAAGTTCAGCTATCTTCGGAATCATTTCATTGCAAACTAAATCAATATAATCATCGGCGCGGTCTTTATATTCGGGAGGAATGGCATGAGCGCCTAGAAATGTAGTTTGAATGCGCATGTCGTATTTTTTACCGAGCTGTTTCGCGACCCTCAGCATTTTAACTTCGGTTTCCAAATCTAGTCCATAGCCAGATTTAATTTCAACTGTTGTTACACCCGCATCAAACATATCGCCTAAACGCACGGTACTTTCTAAATGCAAAAGCCGCGGAGTTGCTGCACGTGTTGCTTTTACCGTTGAGATGATGCCGCCGCCATTCCGAGCAATATCTTCATAACTGGCGCCCTGTAACCGCATTTCAAATTCTTTGGCGCGGTTTCCGGAAAATACGAGGTGGGTATGGCAATCCACAAGACCGGGCGTTATCCAGCCACCCTCACAATCAAAAACTTCTCCAACACCTATATCTTTGTCTTGCGGAAAATTGGTCTCTTTTCCAATCCAGGCAATCTTTCCGTCTTTTACACCCAAAGCTCCATTTTCGATGGCACCATATGGCGCATCAATATTTGGATTCATTGTCGCTAAATTGGCATTTATAAATAAGGTATCAAAATATTTGGTCATATGTTTCTCTACAGCCTTTGCCCTAAAGACAGAATGGTTTTTTCGTAGTTTTTGACGACTGTTTCTCTGTTTATGTGTGCGCCGCCGCGCACCACATGGCGCCCCGCCGACCAGACATCTGTGATCATATTTGAACACCCAGAGAAGATAAAACTATCCAGCACCATATCACCTTGCTTACCGATGAGGTCGGGGGCGTTTCCGTCGAGAGCGAATATATCTGCTAGTTTCCCAACCTCTATCTTGCCGCTGTTACGCCCGCAAGCCTGTGCACCGCCTTGTGCCGCGCCTTGTAACAGGACATGTCCGTTGGAGTGTTCCGCGTTGGCCAGCACGGCACGCTCTCGGTGCTTCAGGCGTTGGGAATATTCGAGAGTGCGCAATTCTTCGGCCAGTGAAATTCTGACATTGGAATCAGAGCCGATACTAAATGCGCCGCCTGCGCTTAGATATTCACGTGCGTTGAAAATGCCGTCACCCAAACTGCTTTCGGTTATCGGGCACAAAGCCGCGACTGCGCCCGACTTTGCCATAACAATAGTCTCGGCGCTCGTCATTTGCGTAGCGTGTACAAGGCACCAACGATCATTGACATCGTGATTATCAATTAGCCACTCCACAGGTCGTTTTCCGTAATGGGCCAACACTTCCTCAATCTCTGCATCTTGTTCGGCAATGTGAATATGAAATGGCGCGTCCGGTGCAAGGCTAGACGCAAAGGCTAATTCTTCGGGTGTGACGGCGCGCAAAGAATGAGCCGCAGCGCCGAGCTTACAATCAGGGGTTAGCTGCGCGATAGCCGCTTTGCTAGCCTCGAACAGCTCGGCAAATTGGTCTTGATTGTTACCAAAGCGCATTTGTCCACCAACTAAAGCCCGCCCGTCGCAACCGCCTTGGCTATAGAGCACGGGCAGCAATGTTAGACCTATGCCCGCTTGATTTGCTGCTTGCGCTATACAGTGGGCCGTTTGCGCAATATTGTCATAAGGTTTTTGGGCATAAATGTGGCCGTTTTGCCCGTGGTGTAAATAATGAAATTCGGCCACGGCACTAAATCCCGCCTCTAACATTTCCATGTATAGAAATGCGGCAATGGCTTGGATATCGTCAGGTGTCAGCAAATCGACAAAGCGGTACATGACTTCGCGCCATGTCCAAAAACTGTCATGCGCGTCAGGACCGCGCCGTTCGGTCATGCCCGCCATGGCCCGTTGAAATGCGTGGGAGTGGGTATTGGCGGGCGCAGGCAGGAGAATGTCGAACTGCTTACCTGTTGGCTCACTGTCAAACGTTAGCGTAGAGATAACACCGTCAGCGCCAATGGTGATGCTGACGTCTTTCTGCCATCCCTTTGAAGTAAGAACCTGCTTGGCCCATAAAACTGTCATGCTTTACCCTTCTCTAAGGCTAGGAAACCCTAAGGCTTGAAACTAAATTGCTAAGACCCACAAAGCAATATAGAAAGAGTGAATGAAGCCAGTTCAAATTAATAAAGGCAATAGCCCCGTCGTTCTCGCTGTGCCCCACGCTGGCACCTATGTTCCCGTTGATATCGAAACCAATCTAAACACAAATGGCCGTAAATTAGCAGACACGGACTGGCATGTAGATAGGCTATACCGAGGGCTCTTACCTGGTGCGACGGTGATAAAAGCTAATTTTCACCGTTATGTCATAGATGCTAACCGCGATCCTTCTGGAGTGAGTTTGTATCCGGGTCAGAACACGACAGAACTTTGTCCGCAAACGGATTTTGATGGGCTCGACATATATAAAAAAGGCTGTGCCCCGAAAACCGCAGAAATTGAAACCCGCCGCCTCGCATTTCATGCACCATATCACCAAGCCATCGAGACAGAAATTACACGCCTACAGCATGAGCATAAAACGGTAGTGCTCTATGATTGTCATTCCATTCGTTCACATGTGCCTTATTTGTTCGCAGGCGCTCTACCGGATTTCAACATAGGCACCAATAATGGAGAAACATGCGATCCAGCTTTAGAGAAATTGGCCACTGATATTTGCACGCAAGCAGAAGGGTTCACCAGTGTTGTTAATGGACGTTTTAAAGGCGGGTGGACCACACGACATTACGGTAACCCGGCGTCCGGTGTGCATGCGATACAGATGGAGTTGGCGCAAAACACATATATGCTAGAAACCCCGCCTTGGCAGTATCAGCCAGAACGAGCTAGGGAAACCAAAAGGATTTTACGACAGCTTTTACAAACAATAGAAAGTTTTGCACTGAGTTAGACGTGCGCCGCTTTAAGCCTCTTTGTTGAGCCCCCTATTTTCTAGCCCCCGTTTTTTAACCCCCCGTTTTTTAACCAGTGATATAAACCGCGTATAGCAAATATTTCCCCGCCTTTGGGCCGCGCCGGACTGTCTGTTGGGTTCCAGCCATAAACATCAAAGTGCATCCAAGGTTGATCGTCGCCTATAAATCTTTCTAAAAACAATGCGGCTGTTAGCGACCCGGCAAAACTAGAGCCGGAATTTTTCATATCGGCAATGGGCGAGGAAAGAAGGCTCATATAAGGTTGCCATAAAGGCATATGCCAAAGCGGGTCGAGCTGGTTAGTGCCGCTTTGCATGACCTCGGAGACCACGCCGTCTCGGTTTGAGAAATACGGCGGCAAGGTTGGCCCAAGCGCCACTCGCGCCGCACCTGTCAATGTAGCAAAGTCCATAATTAAATCTGGGCCATCTTCGGACGCTCTGGTAAGTGCGTCCCCTAAAACTAACCGCCCTTCCGCGTCGGTATTGTCTATCTCGACGCTTAAACCTTTGCGCGATGACAATACATCCCCGGGCCTGAAAGCATTGCCGGATATTGAATTTTCAGCAACTGCCAAAAAGACACGCAGGCGTATGGGTAATTTATTTGCCATGATCATTTCGGCCAAAGCCAATGCATGTGCAGCCCCGCCCATGTCTTTTTTCATAATGCGCATGCCTGCGCTGCCTTTTATATTCAGACCGCCCGTGTCGAATGTGATGCCCTTGCCAACTAATGTCAGAGACGGGTGGTCTTCATCACCCCATATTATTTCTAACAACCTTGGCTTTTGGTGTGCGGCGCGCCCGACCGCGTGGATCATAGGGTAATTATCTTCGAGCAAGTCTTTGCCGACTATTGCTTCAAATTCAGCCCCATGGATTTTTGCCAATTTTTTCGCCGCTCGGTGTAGGGCCTTTGGCCCCATATCGCCTGCGGGTGTGTTGATTAAATCTCGCCCACGGGTGACGGCCTTTACCAATGCCGTTGTTTCGTCCCCGCGCATGTCTTTGCTTAAAACCAGAGTAGGCGGTGTGGGTGGTTTTTCCAAATAACGCGTAAATTTATAAACGCCCATGCCCCAAGCGGTCGCGAGCAACACTAAATCCCAATCGTCCGGTGCGCTGGCTATTTGGTATAGCCCCGCACTTAGTTTTCCAGCAAGTGTGCCTGCCTGTAAAGCGCTGTCCCCATACCCATCAGAGACATCGCCCGCTCCAAATAACACCAGTGCAATATCCCCATTATTATCTGGTACCAAAACCAATTGGCCGCTCCCGCCATTAAATTTAAGAACATTTGCGTAATTTAGTTGTGCTGAGCTTAGTTCCGTCAAGACCTTGTCAGCTTCGTCCGGCCTACAAATAAATATAGGTGTTACGGTTTCGCTGGCATCAACCGACCCTTCCTTGATGAAATATTTCATACTGTCTTCCTTTTGGTGTTCTTTAGAAAAGATTAACTGTGTTCTTTTACTTTTGTTAACTAAATCTTGACCGATAGCAACAAAAGTTAGCAACACCCAATAATTGAACCTATCGAGGCTAATATGATCAAATCTAATATTGCGAAACTTCTAATATCTAGCACCGGCCTGCTTGTATTGTCCGGATGTGGTCTCGCCAGCATGCCAAAAGGCTATAGCCCGATAGAAAAGCAAACTGTGCAAGAGCTAAGCCCATCTAATTACACGCCAAGATCAGAGAATGAGCGGGCAGCAATTTTAACGCAAGACTTATTCGCCCAAGCCACATTTTGGTCGAGGGAATACGATTTAAACCCCGCTGACCTTGAAGCTGCGATTAATTTATCCTCGACGCTGCGACAACTTGGAAACCCTCACCAATCCATAGAGGTCGCGCAAACAACACGGGCGCTTTATCCTCGGGATGTGGACTTGATGGCTGAATTGTCTGCTGCTTTTATTGCTGTCAACAATCCAAAAGATGCACTGCCCGTTATAGACATGGCACTTGGGCAAAGGCCGAATATGGCACGCCTTTGGTCGCTTAAAGGTGCGGCTCTTGATCAGTTTGAGCAATACCCTGAGGCACGCCAGCATTATTCAAAAGGCTTGGCTTTGTCCCCAAACAACCCAGGCATTATTGCAAATGTTGGACTGTCCTATGCTCTTGAAGGGGATCCCCAAATCGCTGAAATTTGGTTGCGCCGCGCCGCTAACCTTCCGGGTGCTAGCGCGAGCACAAGGCAAAACCTATCGCTCGTGCTGGCGCTGCAAAACAAATTTGACGAAGCAGAAAAATGGGCGCGCAGAGATCTAGATCAACAAACTGCGTCTAATAATATGTCTTATATCCGCACCTTACGCGGCTCATCGGTGCCTACAATGACTACGCAACAACCGACGACTGGGCAACAACCGACGACTGCGCAACAACAAGCCGGATCACAAACCTATAGAGACGTCAGGCCTGTACCCAAGGCCAATACTATAACGCCGTACGGACAAACTATAGCGGCTGGCTATCAACGTCCGCAGCCTATACAGCGACCACAGGCAGTGCCGCAACTACAACCTCAACAGGGAAAGCAAGCTTATGGCAATCCATATCTGCGGCCCGCGAAAATACCTGCGCCTGCGACTAGGCTCACTAATTACGGTCAAGTCGACACGGCTAAGTCCGGTGTTGCCAATATTACATCTGCACGCGACGCTGCACTTGCTGCAGCTAGACAGGTCCGCACAAACCCATATTCCAATGCAAGTCCATATGCAAATGTAAGCCCATATCCTAATGTAAGTTCTGGTCCTAATGTAAATTCTGGGGCGCAAACCATTTCTCAGGCGCCACAAAAAATAGCCCCCCAGAATGTACTGGGCAAGATTTCTCAAAACAATATGCCTAAGGCTGAAATTGCACTCAGACAACAGCAAGAATTTGCGAGACGTGCCCAAGCTCAGCAGCGGGCGCAACAACAGGCGCAGCCCTACCCGGGCGCGATTTACCCACAAACGCCGCAAACTGCTCAAGAGCAAGCCGGTAGTCAACCTGTACGCCAGAGACGGTGGTGATTAGCCAATAAGGTTACCCAAACAAATTATGACATTGCCTAAATTTGGCTCTTGGCAGGTGTATAGTTTTGGCCTATAGCACCCGCCTTGTTCCCATGGGAACTTCAATACACCATAAGGTGGGGTAGCTCAGTTGGTTAGAGCGCAGGACTCATAATCCTGAGGTCGAGAGTTCAAGTCTCTCTCCCACCACCATTTAAGTCAACTAATTCAATAGCATAGACGAATTTTTATTTCAAGAAAATTCAAAATATTTGTTAAATTTGCTCTCAGTAAGCAAATAGTGAGCAGATATGGATAACCGAACATATTTGCTGGTGAAACTAAACGGTGCCAATGACCCTCAACTCTTAGCAATATCATTTTCCTCCAGCTCTGCTCTATAAGCAGCTAACATGTCTGAGGTTTTTCCTGTTAATTTCACACGACCTTTTTCAAGCCAAATGATTTTGTCACAGTACATTTCCAATAGAAGTAGGTCATGTGAAGCAAGTACAAGTATCTTAGCCGCATCGAGTGTTTTCTCAATCCGGCGTAAAGATTTTTCACGAAACGTAACGTCGCCGGCGCCTATCATTTCGTCCAAAATTAGGATGTCCGGCTTCACACTCGTGCCTGATGAAAAGGCCAATCTTAGGGCCATTCCTGTGGAATAAGTTCGCAAAGGAAGATGCAAATATTCGCCCAACCCAGAAAATTCCGCAATTTCTGGAACCTTGTCCTTTGCTTCAGCAAAGGACAACCCAAAGAAAATTAAACGAAACAATATATTGTCATACCCAGTGGATTCCGGGTCCATGCCGAGCGTAATATTTGTAAGTGATGATATTGAGCCACTAATTTGAACTGTCCCAGATGTGGGCGGATAGATACGTGAAAGAACACGAAGCAACGTTGTTTTTCCCGCACCATTATGGCCTATAAGACCAACCCTCGCACCATCCGTCAGCGTCATATTTATGCCGCTGAGGGCGTCGACAGAGACATGTTTTTTTTGTGGTTTTAGCACACCGCCCAGCTGATTAATAACGTGTGTCCGCAGTGACCGCGAACTAGCATTATAAATAGGAAAAACAAGCTCAACGTCTTTTAATACTATGTCAGCCATATTAAACCCAAAACACAATACGTTTAGAAAAACGTCCTACCAAATAAGGCGTTATTATTGCTAAGAACAAAGTTATCCCGATCGAAATCACCCAATAACTCTCTGGAACTGTGCGACCAAGCAAAGGGTCTCTTGTTAAGGAAAGAAAAACGGCGAAAGGATTAAATGTCAAAAGCCAGCTATAATTTTTCGGCATAAATTCTGGCATCCACATGACAGGTGTAACTAGATAAGTTATCTGTAACAAATTGGCGATAAGCTGCACAACATCGCGAAACCTCGTGGCAATAAGCGCAATAAGGTATGCCGAAAAAACACAAGTAAGTATTGTGAGTAACAATCCAGGTATAAAACATATCAAACCCGAGTTAATTGGGGGCTTAAAATATATCCATACGGCAATGATAACTATAAAATTATGTGCTAAAATGATTAGCTGTCTGTAAACGAGGGAGTAGATTACGGTAGCAAATGACGTTTCTTGGTTACCAAAAAGGGCTCCATTAGCACTCAATGCTGTTGTGGCGTCCTGTAAAGAGGCCGTAATTAAACCCCAAACAATGTGAGTAATTGCAATATATGGTAAAAACACCTTAATAGGTTGGTTCCAGAGAATGGACCAAACAAGCCCAAATGCAAGAACAGTTATAGCGGTAGATAACGAAAGCCATAATTGTCCCAGCCGAGAGCGAGCATATCTTTGTCGAAGTAAGGAATAGCCCAATAAATGTGCAATCCGCCAACTTTTAGCACCGGCCTGAAATTCTTGCACCCCCTCCTTGTAATGTTCAGAAATTTTCATTCTTCTACCACGGGTTTGAGAAAGGGAATATCATAGAAGGCTGAAGTTTCAGAGGATTGAAATGGTGCGGGTGTAGATAATGTGTTTCCTACGGCATTATTCATAACTGCAAAATAGGCAGATGCTATATCTGTCCATTTCCATTTCGCGTGAGCAGCAAAAATATTTTTTTGTTCTTCGTGTAATTTGTCAGAACTTTTAAGCGCCCGCACAATTTTTTTAGTGGCAGCTTTTTTATGATACGGCGAGATCATTAGTTCATGATAACTTGGATGAAGACGTTGGCCTTCATAACTATAGTCACCAATTGCAACCAGGCCCGGGCAGCCCATAACCATACCTTCTACGAACGGGTAAGACCCTACACCGCCCTCCGAATAGGAAGGGTGAATTGTTAGAGATGCGCAATGATAAAGAGCAGCGTGCACATTATTGGGGACACGTGGAAGTGAAAACACTCTATGCATGGCACGCTGTTTAATGAGAGCTTTGGTCAACTCACTCTCTTTGTCAGATAAGTCAATTTCACTAGTTAATATAAGGTATGCATCAATGCCTTTTTTATTCACGGCATCAAAAAATGCATTCACTATGAAGGTTAGGTTTTTATATGGCCTATCCTGTGTAGAAATAATGGCGTAAGTTTTGCCCTCAAAAAGAAATGAGTTTAAACGCTCCATCATGAAGCCGTATTTACTCATATCTCGGCCTTTTGAACCAAAATTCTGATATAAGCGCCAACCAACATAATGGCGGATTATATCCGCTGCCTGCTTTCGTGATTGGGTGGTGCGCACACCGGATTTATGAAATAAAGGCACATATTGAGGGTAGTGGTCCGGATAGGACAAATATACGACGTTAGTTTTAGCGCCATCAACATTCATTATCGGAAAAAGCTTTAGCTCGCGGTTGTGTAGGGATTGCGTAATGATGGCATCTGCAGCGTGGCAAACGAGTTTAATTCTAGAATAGGTGTTTTCAACGGCCGCTTTGTCCCAAAAATATCCATATTCTCCTACTACGAAATCCCAAAAATTCACTACCTTTGGGCCCGGTAAAAACTCAGCACCGTAAATATTTGGATTAACAATCCACCAAATATCAACATTTTCCTTTTCAGGGTTTTCGGACATCGCATAATGTAAAAGCTTTTTGTTGATAGAGCTTTGGCTGAGGCGAAAATAGAAAGCTTGTGCTTTGTTTGAAAAAAAACGAAGCCCTACAATTTTATTGCAAAAATGTACAATTTTCATAAATATAAATGCGCCTGGCATTGTATATTTAAGGGCGTATTTTTCTTCTAACCTATATTTTTCAAAAGGTCGTGCCTGCTGCTCAGGTATTGTATCATTACTATCTTTTTTGAACGCCCAAAAAAGCCAGGCTTTAAAAATGTCAATCTTTTTCTTTTTTTTTGGGAACTTATAATCTGGGTTATCCTGATCAATTAGTAACTTTAACCCCAAAAAACGTGCAGCTTTATGCGCTTTTCCTTTTACGTAAAACGCTTGCACACCTTGAGGTGTTGTAATGTTTTCCAGTTTGGATAGATTAAATGGCACGGGTTCTTTTTTTTGAAACTTTATGAGACCAAATAGGGAAAAAATTGTATTTACTACTTTTAAGCTGTGATAATCCGCGGTTAGTACTCTGACAAACTGGATATGTCTAATGTCATCACCGAGTGTTTCTTCCAAGCTATTTTTAATGTCATTAGATAGTGAAATTGAAGAATAGAAAGTGTAGACTACATCTGATCCCAATTGCCCGTTTTTGACGTTCCCATTAATTATAAATTCTATAGTTCTAGCTATGCCCTCTCCGCGCCAATGCGCGCCGGGGCCGAGAGGCAGCCATATGCCTACATTGAGTGGTGATGAGGGAGCAAACTTAGATGTACTCATTGTGGGTGTGCTTTAAAAAACCGTTTGATTTGACTGCAAATGTGAAGAATATCTTCAGAGGAAAGCCCCGGGTAGCTAGGCAAGTTTATACCTTGTCTACTTAGCTTTTCTGCGACAAGGTATGAATGCTTATTTTGAACAAAAAATGCGTACATTGGCATCGTGTGAGCAGGATAAAAAGTTGGTCTTGTTTCTATCTTTACTGCTGAGAGATAATCAATGAGCGTATCTCGATCATAACCCTCATCCAAAATCAATGAGACCATCCATTGGGAATGGGTCATTTCATGACTTGTGTTTTGAAAAGTAACGGGCGCATTTGATAGGGCTTCATGATATATTTGTGCTATTGTTGCCTTCTTCTTTAGCACACTCTGGGCTTGCTCAAGTTGAGCGACCCCAATGGCTGCGCAAATGTTTGTCATACGGTAATTATAGCCAATTTCATCGTGCCAGTATTTTTTAGTTAAGGATGAGTGGTGATTTTTTAGCAACCGTATTTTTGCATCAAGCTTGGGGCATTGTGTGGTTACCATCCCCCCCTCGCCTGTCGTAATGGTTTTATTGGCGAAAAAGCTAAAAGTAGCAATATCACTAAGCGTGCCAGCGTGCGCTTCTTTAATATAGCTACCAAAGGCTTGCGCGGCGTCCTCAATGACGTAGAGATTGTGTGTTTTTGCCAAGCTATTTATTGCTGTCATATCAGTCATGTGGCCATATAGATGCACTGCCAAAATTGCTTTAGTTTTTGGCGTAATTTTACGCGTTATGTCTTCACAATCTGCTTGCCAAAACTGGGGTTCGGAATCAACGAAAACAGGTGTTGCCCCAACGTATCTAATGGCATTTATTGAAGCAATATAAGTAAATGTAGGAACAATAACCTCATCACCCTCTTTGATACCTAGGGCCAGAAAGGCAAGATGCAATGCTGCAGTACCATTGGATACAGTTGTGGCAAATTTAGAATTCGTAAATTTACAAAAACCATCTTCAAACATTTCGACATATTTACCGCGAGAACTAATCCACCCTGAATTCATGCAATCAAGTACATTTGCCGTCTCTCGCCCAGATAGCTGAGGTTCATAAATAGGAATAGGCTTCATAATTGTAATTTCTCTAAGGGTGAAAATGTAAGCCTGTTAGCCCATTTTCAAATGATTGTAAAACCTACGCTGTAAGTTTCAAGGAAATTAAGGGGTGATTTTTATTTTAATTTAGCTTTTTTCCAAATGATGAGCTTAAGACGTATTAATCAAGAAACGTAGCTGGATAATACCTACAGCTCAGGCGATCAATCGTACGTGTAGGTTAGTTTGACACACCAAAATATGCCGCTCATTCAGATACAGTAGGCTTTTTGCGCATGTTAGAAGCTATCCGCATCTTAAAACTTGCATCAAAGGCTAAACACTATCAGGCATTCACATTTGAACTATTTGGACGAGTATTTGAAGCACCTCAAAGTGAAACTACACCATTTTATCAGCAAAGCCCTTATGCGACCACCAAGACGATGGGCTGGGTTAAATAGGTTGGCCATAAAGAAACGGTTCTGTTCCTTTGTTGGCCTAATAATTAAAGAATGCGCAAACCATATGCAAGGCTTCACAACAATGTGCCTGTATTTACGGCAATTTGTATTTGCTATTGATATGGGACTTGCTGTAATAACTGATTAGTCGGGGGGTACGATAAAAATAAAAATTGAAGGGATAAAACATGCGTTTTTTCACAGAGAGCAACCTTACTTCGGAACTCGACATGGGTTTTTCAACGCTTGATTGGGGAGTTGATGCATTCGCGTCCTTCGTACAGCCCTTTGCAATCGTAGCGCCTAACCAATCAGGGACGGCAAATGCCTCTGTAAACTTAGGTGCGTCCCACACCCCCAACTTCTTTAACGATTTGCTGGACGCCATACAGTCAAAATCAGCAGACATTGCAGAAGATAGCGTTAGTGGTTGCGGGTGTTGTGGCTGTAGCTCTCAGTTCAGCGATGCTAATTCTCTTTTGATCGCATCTCTTCTGGATCCGCTAAACCTCGATTTTGATATTGATGCTTTTTACAATGATTTGTCTATTAATTTCGCTGATACGCCAAGTGAAAACACAATTCCTGGCGATACATCAACAACCGCTAGCTTGGCGGTTGGCGCGCAGGTGGTGAGCGCTATTGATTTTGCGGGTGATACGGACTGGTTTGAGGTCACATTGGTGGCTGGCACTACTTACGATATTTCCCAGCTCGGTAATGGCGACGGCTTAGAAGATCCACTTGTTCGTCTCATGAACGCGGCGGGTGTAGAGCAAGCCAATAACGACGATATTATTCTAGGGGATTTTCGGGACTCCCTGCTAACTTATACGGCGAGCACCAGCGGCACTTATTATATTTCAGCTGAAGCATATTCAACATTCACAGGTAGCTATACTTTATCACTTAGCGAGGTAAGCAGCACAGAGGTAGCCGCATCGACGGCAACGACTGCGACCGCCGTCGTAAATGGATCCGTTTCCGGCACAATCGAGACCGCAGGGGATGCGGATTGGTTCGCTATCACGCTGACGGCGGGTAGCAGATACATAATCTCTAACACCGGCTTTGGGAACACAATAGCGTCAGATACATTTTTGGAATTACGCGATTCAACAGGTGCTGTTATTGCAGCAAATAATAATAGCGGCCCTGAATCCAATGCTCGTTTGGCTTATGATATTACGACAACAGGCACTTATTATGTTGCCGCTTCAGCTTTTGAATCAATAACGGGTGATTATGCGCTAACCGTTGAAGAAGTCCCAAGTTTAGAAGAGCGGGACCTTGACGGTATCGCTCATTTTCTCACCGATGAATTCAGTCCCCGCTCATCCTATAATGATGGCAGTGCTGGTCCAACCGTTATTAACTTTAGTTTTGAAAGTGGGGCAAATTCCCTTAGCGCAGGCGCAGAAGCTTTGGCGCGCCGCGCGCTGGACGCATGGGCTAGTGTTGCAAATATTACATTTGTCGAAGGACCAGGCGACATCGTATTTCGTAATGATGGGGACGGTGCTTTTAATGCAAATACAAGGTCGGGCAGTTTGGTTTTGTCTTCTGATTTGAATGTGTCTTCCACGTGGAACGGTAGTAATGTAAACCTCGATAGCTATACCTACCAAACGTTTTTACATGAAATTGGCCATGCCCTCGGTCTTGGGCATGCAGGGCCCTATAATGGGAATGCTACCTATAATCTTGACAATGATTATTATAATGACAGCTGGGCATTTACTGTGATGTCCTATTTTGACCAAAATCAAAGCGGTTATTTTGGCGATCTGCGTTTTGTGCTCGGGCCGCAAATCGCCGATATTATTGCTATACAAGATTTGTACGGCGCCAATACTTCCACAAGGGTCGGCGATACAGTTTATGGGTGGAACTCAACCGAGACGGATGTTCATGACTTCAGCCAATTTTCCCGCGCGCCCAGCCTTAGCATCTATGATACAGGCGGCGATGATACATTGGATTTTTCTGGTTACTCAAGAGTTCAGCGCATTGATCTTAGACAAGAAGCTTTCTCAGATATAGACGGCACGAGCGGCGCTATTACCATCGCGCGCGGTACGATTATAGAAAATGCCATAGGTGGTTCTGGTGTTGACACAATTATCGGGAACAGCGCAGAAAACATCCTAACCGGAGGTGGGGGTGGTGACGCTCTCTATGGTGGCGACAATAATGATACGTTATACGCATCCGCCGACTCCAGCCTAACTGGGGATGCTGGGGTTACAAACTTTTTGTACGGAGAGGCTGGAGACGACCAATTATACGGAAGTGAAGGTGCGGACGTATTAGTAGGCGGCACAGGGTCTGATAGTTTCTTTGGTGGCGCAGGCAATGACTGGTTTTATATTGACGATATTGACTCTGGTGCAAATATTCACGGTGGAGAAGGTCTTGACAGGGTGTTTGTATTTACAAACAGCAGCTATAGTTTGGATGTTACAGCCGCTGAAGTAGAGGTTGTGTTTGGTGGAGATGAAAATGATACATTTGACGCGACCGATTATACAAGCACCGTGTACTTAATAGGGGCCGGGGGTAATGATACTTTAATTGGCGGCTTGGCTGTTGATGTATTGCTAGGATATAGTGAAAATGATACTTTAAATGGCAATGGATCTCGTGATTGGCTTTATGCTGGTTTAGGGTCGGACACTTTAAATGGCGGCACGGGTGATGACTTCCTTATTCTCGGTAATGCGGGTGGCGTTGGTGACGGGGTGGCTGACACAGTAATTTTTGACAATAATTGGGGTGTTGACCGCATTTATGAATTTGATATTGGCATAGACAAAATTGACCTATCTTCAATCATAGGGTTGACTAGTTTCAGTCAACTATCAATTGTTGAAATTGATGGTGGAGTAAATACTTCAATTACCCTTGGAGGCATTCCTGATATTATCTACATAATTGGTACGAGTGCGAGCACGTTAACTGCAACTGACTTCATTTTTAGAATTGGGGCTGAAGATAGCAATAGTTTAGATAAGCAGATTACTAGTGTCGCAGATAAAACTTTTGTAAGTGAAGCCGCTACGGTTTCCGAAGACTTGCTAGCATTAGTGGAAAAAGCAACAATCGCTGACGATGATAACTTTGTGTTTGTTGAAAAACCTACCGTTGCAGATGATATATTCAGGGAGACTTCAGACCTAGCTGGCATTGAGTTTGACCAAGACACATTTGCAGAATTCTTAGTACAGGCCGAAGCATTACGTGACGCACATTTTAATGTAGAGGATGGTTTAGGATTTAACATAGATTTAGAAGATGCAAATCAATCCTATTACACAGACTTTTTTGAGTTTGTTTAGATATTAATACTTGTGTCAAACGTCCATATTAATGCGGGCTTAAATGAGAACCTGTTTATATGAAAACAAACAAGTCAAAGCCTATTTATAAATTATGTAGACCGCCAAATTAATTTACGTGTTGTTGATTACAGGGGAATAACATAGCCCACAATTTGGGTTCGGTTAGGAGACGAGTTCAAGGTGGGCTATTTGTGGAGTAATATGATGTGTAAAATCAATGCGTGAAGATCCATTCCATTGGCACGCAGCCAAAGCAAATAAAGCCTTGCTTCCTCACCTACACTTGTCGAGGCGCAAAATAACCGGCAAGACTTAATGGGCCTCTGGAAGATTAACTATCATAATCCAACCCACTGAGCTTATGGTTTAAATACGATTTCTTTATTAGAGCTTTTATTGGATTTAACATGGCAATAACAATTTTTCCTCCCAAGAATTAGTATAATTGTAGAAACAAATATTTTGTTGTAATTCCATAGCAACAGTGTAATTCGTTTTTTTCAAAAAAATAATTGAGTGTAGCGGAAAGTTTTATTGGAGTTTTGTCAACTTTGTGCAACATTAATCACAAAATAGGGGATTTTTGACAATATGGAAAATAAACGTGTTACTACCAAAATAGTAGAAATTTTACGCGAAGTTTTTGAAGAAGATGGACAAAATGCAATCGGCGTTACTGTGGAAGAAAATAGTCCGATTGTAGGACCAGAGGCAATTATTAGTTCAAGAGGGCTAGTCGAGGTTTTGTTGCTTATAGAAGAATATGCTGAAGATGAATTAGGCATTGAATTCGATTGGCAAGACGACGCGACCTTATCAGCACGGCGCAGTATTTTTAAAACTCCACAATCTCTGGCCGCACATCTCTTTTATTTACAGAGAAAAGCATCTTGACTCCTAAACAAACAATTATTGTTACGGGCTCATCCCGTGGTCTTGGCGAGCACATTTGTAGCTCATTATCACAAAGGGGGTATAATGTAATTGGCCTGTCGCGGAGTGGGCGCGCTCCAGATCAAGTTCAGGCCATCGCTTGTGATGTTGGTGATTATTCAGATTTAAAAAAAGCGCTTAAACAGCCGCTAAAAGATAAAACGGTTTATGGCCTCATTAATGCAGCTGGCATCGCCTCTATGAATTTAGCCATTTCTACCCCTCCAAAAACTGTAGAAAAAATCATCCGTACAAATTTAATTGGCACTATTAATACATGCATATTATTTTCTAAGCGGTTCGCACGAAATAAGTGTGGGCGCATAATAAATTTTTCCACCATTGCTGTCCCTATTTCGCTGAAGGGCGAATCAATTTATATTGCCTCTAAGGCAGGCGTAGAGGGGTTTTCTCGAAGCTTTGCACGAGAGATGGCAGATTTTAATACTACTGTTAACATCATTTCTCCTGGGCCAATTGAGACAGATTTAATTTCTAATGTTCCTGTGAAGTCTATTGAGCAAATTATTAATAATCAAATCCTACCAAGTCAGTTTACAAAAGAAGATATTAGCATTTTGACCGAGTACTTATTAAGCGAACAAAGCAGCATGCTGAGCGGGCAAGTTTTTAATGTTGGTGGTGTTTAATGTCTCTAATTAATGAGCTGAAGTCAATATATACAGGCGTTGATGATCTGTGCCTAATAACGCAACAAACTGTGTTATCAGCTCAAGACTTGCTACAAATAGATAAAAGCCTAAATGCGTTTATTCACCCAGGGGACGTTGTGGCTCTAATAGGAAAGTTTGACGCACCTTCCATACGAAAAATGCTGACCATAATTGATAAAAAAGCAATTTACATGCCCTTGTCAACCGAAACAAGCCAGATGCATGACTATTTTTTTGAATGCGGTATGGTTGATGTTGTCGTGTCACCTCAAGGCATGAGGCGGTTGCGCAAACAACAGGCTCAATCTCCATTATTTCAGCAATTGCGCTCTGCTGGTCAGGCGGGGCTTATTCTTTTTTCATCGGGTACCACGGGAATGCCCAAAGCTATTTTACATAATTTTGATATTTTTCTGGAACGTTTTCGCACACCGAGAAAAGCATTTAGAACGTTAAATTTTCTCTTATTTGACCATATTGGTGGCATCAATACTTTGTTCCACACGCTGTTTAACCAAGGCGTGGTAATCATGCCATCAGGACGGCGTGTTACTGACATTCTTTCCGATATTGAAAATTATAACGTAGAGATTCTTCCGACTACCCCAACATTTTTACGAATGATGTTATTTGATGGTTCATTAGAAACGGCAAATTTGTCAAGTTTAAAGCTCATTACATATGGTACGGAACGCATGGATGAAATAAGTTTACGACGCATATGTGCTACGTTACCACATGTAGATTTTCGTCAGACCTATGGTATGTCAGAGATTGGTATAATGCGGGTCAAATCCATATCCAGAGATAGCCTTTGGATGCATATCGGCGGTGAAGGGATTGAGACCAAGGTTGACGAAGGTATTTTAAAAATTAAATCTGCCACTAGAATGCTTGGCTATCTTAATGAAGCTTCGCCATTTGATCAGGAAGGCTGGTATGACACAAAGGATATTGTTCAGTGCCGAGAAGGTGGCGCTTTGCGTGTTATTGGTCGAAGCACGGAGTGGATAAACATTGGTGGGGAAAAAATATTGCCTGAAGTTATAGAAAGTGCGGTCCTAAAACATGAGAACGTCATTTTTGCAAAAGCTAAAGGTGTCACAAACCCAATTACCGGAATGCACGCAGAACTCACATGTCAATTGAAAGAAGGTTCAGAAGTAACACGCCAGGAAATAAAGAAGTGGTTGAAGTTACATTTACCGCAGATGTATATGCCGCAACGCATTAAAATTGCCTCGATTTCTGTCAACCATCGTTTCAAAAAAATGGGATAGTTATTGTGTGGTATATATTGGGCAACGGCCCACATTCATCTGAAGTTTTTGATTGGGCGATTGCGGCGCTTGGTTGTGATACGAAAAAGTCATTTGCAGGCTTCTTATCAAATAACAAAACACCTAACAATCATCCAACAGGCTTCCCAGTGTTGTGGGAGGACAGTATAGATGTTTCCCAGGCAGATTTTTTAGTGAACGCCATTGCTGATCCTGACATTAAAGCAACGGTCATTCCAAAGTTTATTCGAAAAGGCGGGCAATTTAAAACAATAATACATCCGAGTGCCCTTTGCCACGCTCAGTCCGTTGGCTCGGGTGCTATAATTTGCCCAAATGTTACCATTGGTGCAAATTCAGTTATAGGAGCATTTACTACTGTCAATTATCAGTCGGGGATAGGACATGATACTGTATTAGAAGATTATGTGACGCTATCACCGAATGTCCAAATTGGTGGTCGCAGCTATATAGGGCGCGGCACTTTTATAGGGATATCCGCCACGGTCATCGACAATATCATGGTAGGTAGTAATGTGCGCATTTATGCCGGTGCCGTTGTCATGGCGCGAATACAAGATAAACGCATAGTTAGCGGCAACCCAGCTCGGCGCATCAAAATTATTTAAATACCTTCCATCACTTTGATAATAGACATTGGGCAATGCCTCATCACTTAGTATTACCCCTAACGGATTGGCTAATCGTCTGTACATGCCACCACTTTGATGAAGGGAAGGTTGGAGTAAATACAAATTGGTCAATTACTCCCAAATCATTCCTCAATGATAGAGGAATTATAGTGTTATGCTATGGTGGGGTTTGGAAGCTCATTTTCAGGGATTCACTACTGACATGTTGGCAATATCAACACCTGTAAGTACCCATTTAATCAAACCACCGTGGAAGCCCTACCGTTCTGTAGTGAAGTTTTCTAGCCCTTCGAACCATTGGGGCTGTCCTTTTATACGGATGCCTCTGCTTAGAATAAACATAATGCATGCTCAACTCTTATCCTGGGATCGGGGAAAATTGGTACCATGCACATGACTGATGAGTATTGTTTGGTTGAACCTATTATTGAAGCGCAGAAAATTTACACCCAAATTGCAAAATAATGGCGCGTAAAAAACTAACTTTTTAACACTGTGCAAGTCCTTGTCACGACTTTTGGTTTTGAAATTTATTTCAATCATGCCCCAGTAATTTGAATCATCTGAATTGTTGGGAGAAAGCCCGAGCACGTCTCCGCCTGTCGAACAACCAAGACCCGTTACTGTTCTGTTGGCATAGGCAAAATAGGCTGTAACCTGATTAATTTCTAAAATCTCACCATCACTAAAACCGGATATACGTAATGTTTCTATCATCTCTTTGGATATATTTTCCGGATGCTTTGTGAGGGCTTTAGCGTAAATTAATACTTCTTTTTTACGTTCGCTAATTGGCACTGAATTTATGTCACCATTTGACAGAGCCTCCCAAATAGTATGCGACCTTTCATTATCTTTGAGTACCCGCTTTAGCCCCGAGAAATGATGGCGCGCGCAATAATCGCAACTATTAAGCATGTTAACATAAATACAAATCGTTTCAAAAAAACCATTTTGGTAAAGTGTTTTTATTGTGATGCAGCACGGCTTTATACAATGCCATATGCCCCTCCATGGTGTGTGGCCGCAAAGAGTGAGCCATAATAATATTATCCACATTATTGTCTGGCCCTTTGATGTGGTCGTAAAGTGTCTTGAGGTGCCCGGATGCCTGTTTGTAAGGTATTGTTTTTATCCAACTCATAACATGTCCTTATTTGAGATATATTCGAAGCATTATCATGGGCATTGTACAAGAGGTAGGCTTCGCACTCAGAAAAAACAAGCAGTTTGCAAGATTTCATTATGGTGTGAATATAGGCTGCGATTTGTCCCTGCTCAGCAAATGTTGTGTTTTGGTGTTTTTAGAAACTATTTCTGCATTTTAGGTATCGCTAATGTAAAAAAGACCGTGAAACTTGGCGTAAATCGGGCTCCCATGGATGTTTTTGCGAGATTTTAGGCATGGTCGTAGGCCCAAAGTCCGCTATGGCAACGACATTATTTTTATGATATAAGGGTTTGACATATTGGAATATAAATTATCGGGGGGATAAATATGACTGAAGAAACAGGCAAAC
Organism: Robiginitomaculum sp.; assembly: GCA_021776675.1. Classification (GTDB taxonomy): domain Bacteria; phylum Pseudomonadota; class Alphaproteobacteria; order Caulobacterales; family Maricaulaceae; genus Robiginitomaculum_A. Next base: position 13,353 of record JAJFFM010000051.1, on the reverse strand, counting down.
CTGTTCGGAACACATTTCGTTTTGGCGCAAAAATTATAGAATGGATAGCTGCACTATCAATTACGGCTATTATTATTGAAAACCTTGGATTTGTTGAAAACATATCATCAGTAGTGGCAGGCCCTGCGAGGAAACTATCAGACGCTTTACCGAATTTGGTGGAATATGTAGCACAAATACCTTTTCCAAGCTCAATGACACAAGCCGTATCTGATACTAAAATGGCGCAAGACTTTAATTTACTCCTAAATTTGGTCGCCCTTTGGGTTGTAGGGCGATTGCTTGTCGGCTTATTTAGATTAATTGGGGCCAAGCGCAGCAAAGCTGAAAATGCATTTAGCATTTTGGTTAAGCTGTTAATCGTATTGGCACTATTGAGTGAAGCCGTAAGATTTGCCATGGGGTCAGGTACAATTGATTTATTCGAAGGCCTTATACCTCTCTTTATGAAAAATGGCGGCGATATACCGGGATGGCTCTCCAACAATAATCTTCGTGAGATAATTTGGGTGGTAAGCTCCGCTATAACAGGGCTGTTATTGGCAATATGGACTTATAGGTCACATATCAAGCAAGGTGGGTCAAAGGCATATGAAGCTTCGGTTTATGAACCTTTCGATAAAACAAATGAGCCAGAAAAGTCTGACAACTTAGAGGGTTCCGAAATACAAGAGATTCCAGAAGGCAAGAAACGCAGGAGACGCAGGAGACGCTAGAAATATCTGAGGGCGGCCAATAAAATCTTAGGGTATGTTTTTACCCTAACCTTGCCAATTGTAAGTTAGTTCACATTGGTGGCAAGATAGACATTAAGTTTTACTCCGAAACCGTAAATCCACACTGTCTCTGTTCCATAGTAATCTGCTTTGTGAGGCGGATAGCATTCTGCGCATAGGCTTCGGTGACTGAACCCTTATTTACGACTTTGCCGCGCAGCGTACTCACGTCATCGCAAAGATGAAATACAAGCGCATGTGCGGATTTCTCTGTACCATCTTTTGGGGCAATCCAGTAGACAACATCTCGACCATTTGGGTTTTCAGCATTCTTGGTTGCCTCTGCAACAGTCTGCGTATCTCTGGCAATTTCTTTCGCTTGAGCAGCTACTTCTGGTGAACACGCCGTCGTGGGTATATTTGTTTTGATTTGGGCAGCGCACTTATTCATGTCCACAGTATATTGTTCGGTTGACGGCGGACTAAAGTCTACTCCGATAACCGTAGCGAGCGCGGCCAAGGCAAGCCCGATGCCTCCAGCAATCTTTTTATTCTTTGGATCCATATCTTTATCCATGAAAATCATGGCGAGAAGGGGGAGGAAAGCTATCACTGTGATGATCGCACCCAGCTGATTTTGAACAAAGAATTTAAACGTCTCAGCCTTGCTTGCTGGGTCGTGCTTATTTGCCGCCTTCCACATCAGGCTGCCAGCAATCGCAAATATGGCAATCCCGACCAAGAGGCCGATCAGTAACGCAAGATTTCCATCGTCGAATTTATTTTTAAGGAGTAAAACAACCCCAGCGACCTCCGTGCCGATGGCAACAACCCATGAGAGGGCTGCAAAAATACGGAGTTTTTTGGCAGAAGTCTTTTGGTCTTGTGATGCTTGCCAAGCTTTGGTGACGTCCGTATCTGTTTTTGCTTCTGGTGCTGGTTTGTTATCGGTCATATTTAAATCCCTCTATGTCGATACTTCTGTTCGGCAGACGTTGAAAAAACACCGTTCCCCGTACCGTGCATCATTATTACACTAAGCTCATATAACCTATTTACCAAAGAATACAACGCAATCTATAGGGTCGATATAGGTTATGCCCATGTGCTTCAATAGGTGAAACCTTGGGTGTTTCTTTCAATACTTATAAATTTAGGCCAGCAACATACCGCGAAGCGTAAAGTAAAGCAGTGCGGCCAATACGCCAGCTAAAGGCACGGTTATCACCCAGGCCGCTGCGATTTTAAGCAGCATTGAACGTTTGACCAATTCTTGGCGGTAAAACCGTAATAACCTTTTACGTTCTTTTTTATATAAATTAGCCGTCGCGCTTCTTGCTTTTAGCCGCTTTAGCATCTGACCTTTTTCGTGCATAGAGGAGTCTTCGTAGCGATCAAGAAATTCATCAACCGCATCAGAATCCGCGCCGTCATGATGATCTCTGATCTCATCAATAGTGCGTGCCCAGTTGGCCTCCAAATATTCACGCAAAAACCCAATACCAAAAATACCGCCAACGGCAATATGTGTTGAACTGACGGGTAGCCCTAACTGCGAAGCGATGATTACGGTGATAGCCGCCGCCATTGCCACACAAAACGCGCGCATCTGGTCAAGTTTGGTGATTTCGGATCCTACTGTGCGGATAAGCTTTGGCCCGTATAGCGCCAAGCCAAGTGCGATGCCAATAGCACCGACCAACATGACCCAAAGTGGGATGGTGGCTTTTTCGGTAATGCCACCGTTCAAGACGGCTTCGTTAATTGCGGCCAATGGACCCACAGCATTAGCCACATCATTGGCACCGTGAGCAAAGCTCAGTAACGCCGCAGCAAAAATGAGCGGGACGACAAATAATTTATTTACGGCTTCCCTGTCATTGGAAAGTTTTTTGGAGGCTCTAACCACCAAAGGTGCAACAATAATAAAAGTGACAACAGCAATGCCGAATCCAATGCCCACAGCATGTAGAAAGTCAAATTTCCAAAGCTTTTTAAGGCCCTTGAGAACAATATAAGTACTGAAGGCCCAGCTCATAAACGCAACCAGATAGGGCACAACTTTTTTAGCAGCGCTTACTTTGTCTCGCTGATAAACAATGGTTCGTTTTATAATATAAAGGAAGAGCGCAGCAATTATGCCGCCCAAAACCGGAGATATTACCCAGCTTGCCGCAATTTTACCAACGGTTTCCCAATGGGCAATCCCCCAGCCGCCCGCAGCAATACCAGCACCTAAAACACCGCCTACAATAGAATGGGTTGTCGAAACTGGCGCCCCTATAGCCGTTGCGACATTGAGCCAGATAGCTGCCGCCAAAAGCGCCGCCATCATCGCCCAAATAAAAGCGTCAGTGTTGGGAATCATAGATGGGTCAATAACACCTTTTTTGATGGTGCTGACCACATCACCGCCAGCGATCAATGCTCCGCCCGCTTCAAAAACAATAGCGATTAAGATGGCCCCTGTCATGGTCAATGCTCTGGATCCAACGGCTGGTCCAACATTATTGGCCACATCATTTGCGCCAATATTCATGGCCATATACCCGCCGATCATCGCAGCAATCACCAGTAAGACACCATTTTCGCCCGCAGAAATGCGCCCATAAGAAAACAGCATGATACCAACAATAAATAGCAATGCCGTTCCCATACGAAACAACTCACCTCTGTTCATCATTGTTGCTTTTTCAATATTTTGAAAGCTTTGAAATTCCATTTTCATCCCCTAATTTAATATGAAGATTATATGATATTTTCGTGCAATTTTCAAGATAATGAAGGTGTGACAAAAACGTCAAAACACATGCCCTTTGGCTTACCCAAACGATAATGTTGTGCGGGCAATCCGGCGTGAGCGCCGAAAAATAGCCTGCAACTGATCCAGTGTTTCGATCTCTAATGAATAGGTTGCCAAGCGGTTGGGTGCATTGACCATCAACCTGCCCACTTCATGTTTGGCCGTTTCTTTAGCTAAGGCCAAAACATTTTCTTTCATGGAGCGCGCTTCTTTAGCGGCGTCTCTATCAAGGGTTTTAATGGCCTTGGTGCTAAGGGCAAATGCTTTCATTGCTTCTTTGTGAACCGTGAGAATTTTATCGGCGGTTTCGTCGCTAACACTTATATCTTCGTTGATACGCTTTAAGCCAAGCGGCACCATTCTATTCTCTAGTATGCCGCCGATTTCTTCTAATTGCTGCACGATTTCAAACAAACCCATCAGCTCTTTGGTTTGAGTTTTGGTTAATTCCTGAACACTGATTTTACCAAGGTATTCGATGATGTTAGTATAAAGCATATCAACCATATTATTTTTTTCCGCGACTTTTTCCAATTGTTCGGCGCTGCCTGTAAACAAAGCCGGAAGAATCGCCGTCATCATTTTTTGCACTTTTTTACTCATACGGCCAGCTTCAAAGCGGGCGCGTTCTAACGCAAATGTCGGGGTCGCCAATAAGGTGTCATCAAGATATTTTGGCTGGAGAACTTCAGTTGCTTTCAATGGTCTGTCTTTCACCAACCATTCGCACATACGGGCGAATGGCGTCAGGAAAGGTATGAAGATTAAAGCGACAGCAATATTGAAAAAAGTATGGGCATTGGCAATTTGGCGCGGCGTTTCTGCGGCGAGCTTGGCGTGACCCGTGAGGCTCGGGTCTACGGGCGAGATACCCCGAACGAACTCAGCAAAGGGGCCAATAAACCAAACAATAGCCAACACGCCAATGACATTAAAGGCGATATGGGCAACGGCCACACGCACAGCTTCCCGTGATTTTCCGATGGCCGCCAGACCTGCAGTAACACAGGTTCCGACATTAGAGCCAAGAGCCAGAGCAATGCCTGCTTCAAGTGTAATCAACCCTTGCAAAGCCAAGGCAATGACAACACCAAGTGTAGCAGATGATGATTGTACAAGAGCCGTAAATGCAGCGGCCACTGCAATGCCGATAATGGGGTTTTCTACGCTTCCCATAAGATCAATAAATGGCTGAAACGACCGCAACGGTTTCATACCTGCACTCATGACGGCCATGCCGTAAAAGATCAAACCAAGCCCCATGATCAAGGTGCCGTAGTGCTTAAACGTATCTTTTTTAGTCAGGAACTGCAGGGCAAAACCCGTACTCACTAAAACCAGTGCGTATTTTGTGACTTTAAAGGCAACGATTTGCGCCGTTATGGTTGTGCCTATATTTGCACCCAAAATAACACCAACGGCCTGTGATAAAGACATTATGCCGGTTGAAACAAACCCAACAAGGATTACTGTGGTCACAGAAGAAGACTGTATAATCGCCGTAACAAATGCACCGGTGAACATACCCATAAACCGGTTGTTGGTAAGGCGTGCTAAAATGGTTTTCATGCGGTTGCCTGCTACCATCTTTAAGGAAGAAGCCATTTGCTCCATCCCGAACAGGAATAGCGCGAGCCCGCCAAATAGTTGGAACAGCATTTCGCTCCACGCAATACCGTCTCCGCTAACAGCAGCCGCATACGCAAGGGTTGGCATAAGGACAATACCAAACATAGCCGCTAGCATTAAATAAGTTTGGCGCGTGCGCCGTTTGTTGAGGGCGGCATCCGGGAACAGGTTTAACATATATCAATCTTTTGAATTTTTGTTATTTTTGCCTTTGCGTTTCTTCTTTTTTGCATTGGCCTTTATGATGGTCACAGGCAGAGGCGATTTTTTTAGCACACGCAGCGCCACGGATCCAACAAACGCACTGGGCATTTTACTTTCGCCTAAACAACCAAGAACAATGTGATTAGCGTTTGTTTTTTTCGCGACAGATACAATACGCTTTGCAGGAAGGCCTGCGACGAGTAATATTTCTGCATTTCGAAGAACTGCGCTATTGGGGAAAGCGCCAACCATACTCTCCAAGAACGCATCAAACTGTTCTTGGGCAATTTCTGTCATGGGTTTGAGAATATCTTTTCTTGCCCGTTTATAGGTACCTGGCGCATCGGCTGGATCATGGGTAACATGTAAAATTTTTAAATCTGCATTGGTTTTACCAGCAAAATCAATCGCCCATAACAGAGCCGCCTTTGAGCCTTTTGAAAAATCAACCGCCACCAAAATCAATGAATGAGACACATAAACCGCTTATTTTGTTTGCGCGTATCATACAGGCCCCGCCAAGTTTGAACAGTAGCAACTTATTTAAGCAACAATTTGTCGCATCCGATTGCTAGCGGCGCTCTTATGCCAGCGGCGCTCTATTGTAATACCCTCAGAGTTTCGAGCCTGTTATCGGGGTGCGCATTTAACCCTCATCCAATAACGGTACATCATCATCCAGTCCGCCGATTTCTGGCATTGAGGTTCCGGCTATGCCTTGTAGGTCACCGTGCATGCCGAGCGTGCTTGATATAACGGCGTCGATTTGAGTTTCGCGTTTTGCCCAATTTTTGAGGGTTACTTTCTTTTCGCGCTCCAAATCTGTACGCATGTCGTCGAACTTCTCGACGATGGCTTCAATGCGGTGGCGGAACTTTGTGCCGGTGAGATAATCATAAACCAGCTCAGCCTTACTCGCTTGCCCGTCGCGTACGGCGAGTACATTGGCAAGTTCTATTAATGACAAACGCAGCGCGCCGACCATCGAAAGAGCGCTATCATAGCCAGTGATCCAAACGCCGTCAATTTGCCCAAAACTACCCGGGTCCATCTCTTTGGGCAAAGTCGTACTCATAAGGATAGCAATGTCAGCGCTACATTTGCGTTGATCGTCTTTCAATTTTGGCAGCCAAGTCGCATGCCAAGCCTTGGTGCGCTTTGTCTCCCATAGGATTGTTCCGCAAAATTTTCCGTTTGGGCTCATGACGCGTTGTAATATATCGGCGCCGGAAACGCCTTTTGCTACAGGCAAAATTTCGTCATGAATAAAGCTTTTGGCGAGCATGTCTTCTATGGCGGTTTCCAGCACTTCACCCTGATGCTGTTGCGAACCTTGTTCGGCGCGGCGTTTTAAATTGTCAATTTGCGTGCGCATGGCGTTGATTTGTTGCTCGCTCTCGCGTTGTTTTAACAGGAATGCGCTTTCTTGTTCGGCCTTGGCTTTGGTGCGGATTTGCTCGACTTCTTCTTGCAGGCGTTTTTCTACGGTTAACTCTAATTCTCGTTTTTGTTCTTCTATGGCGCGGCGCTCCTTCATGATCATGGCTTGATCTTCTTGGGCGCGGCTTAATTTGGCTTCGTTATCTTTTAAGGCTGCGCGCAGCTCATCTGCTTCTTTCGCTTTTAAGGCAATATCATGGGCAGATCTTTCTGCGGCTTTTCTTGCTTCATCGCGGGCTATTTCGGTCCGGGCATCTTGGACGCCGCGCTTTAACTTTGCATCAAGCGCCGCTTGCTCTGCTTCCAACCTTGCTTGCTGTGCCGCCATTTCAGCGTTCTTTTGGCGCAGTTTTTCGGCGTACTCATCGCGCGCTTCGGCCAGTAATGGACCAGCGAGGCTCTCATTGAGTTTAATCGACGTGCCGCATTCGGGACAGGTTAAGGTAGGGTCAGACATAGAACTTCCAATATATGTTTCGAGTAGATATCTACGGTCACAGTATATCATTGTTTTGCCCAGTGCAATATTTGCTCGATATATGTTCTTGCTATTGGCGCAGATGGGTTGATGTGCTAGCGAGGTTCCATGAAAAAAATTATCAAAATAATATGCGCAGGGTTTATCCTAGCAATCATAGCAATAATAGGAGCGGGGATATGGACATGGTCACCCCTAGCCGAAAACCCCGACGCCGAGGCACTAAGTAAGGGTACGGAAAAATACGATGTAAATATCATCCGTGACGATTGGGGTGTGCCGCATATATACGGTAAAACTGACGCGGATATAGCGTTTGGTATGGCTTATGCTCACGCCGAGGATGATTTTGAAACCGTGCAATTGGCCGTTGCTGCTGCGCGCGGTACACTTGCTCGTTACCAAGGTAATGGCGCTGCGGTTACTGATTATCTAGTCGCTTTGATGGATGTGTGGGGCACTATTGAGCGTCGCTACGAAGCGGATGTGACGCCGGATGTAAAATTAGCGGCCCAGGCCTATGCGGCGGGACTTAATCTGTATGCGGCGCAAAATCAGGATGCGACATGGCAAGGTCTGGCACCATTTACGGGCGAAGACGTTGTGGCTGGGTTTGTATTTAAAACACCTTTGTTTTACGGATTGGACGGAACGCTTCTTGAGTTGTTCGGGGATGAGCGGGCGCAGGAAATTGCTCTGGACCCCTCAGGCGGCCGGCAAAGCTTTCATGTGTCTCCAAAGACTTTGGCGGAGCGCGGCTCTAATGGGATTGCCATATCTGCACTGCGGTCCGGCGACGACACAACACGGCTTTTGATAAATTCGCACCAGCCTATGAGCGGCCCTGTGGCTTGGTATGAAGCGCACTTGGTGTCCGAGCAGGGCATTAATATGACGGGTGGGGTTTTCCCTGGTACGCCGTTTATTTTGCACGGCTTTAATGATAATTTAGGTTGGGCGAATACGGTTAGCGCGCAAGATTTAGTTGATGTCTATGTGTTGACCATTAACCCAGAAAATGAAAACCAATACTGGTTGGATGATATGTGGGTAGATTTTGAGCAAAGCACAGCCGTTATTAAGGTCAAACTGTTTGGGCCATTTGCCTTTAAGGCCAAGCGGAAAATACTACGTACAAAACACGGCCCCGTCATAGATAGTAAACACGGCACCTATGCCATTCGCTATGCGGGCATGGATGAGATTAGACAGCTAGAACAATATTACCGCTTGAACCATACGCAGAATTTGGACGATTTTTTAGACGCCATGGCACTGAATGCTTTGCCGAGCATAAATTATGTTTACGGTGACAAAGATGGTAATATAGCCCTTATTCACAATGCACAATACCCTGACCGCAAGGAGGGTTGGGACTGGAAAAAGTATTTGCCTGGCGATCGTTCGGATTTAATCTGGCAAGGTTACCGTCCGTTTTCGGATGTACCTAAATTGATCAATCCGTCTTCTGGCCTTGTCTATAACTCAAACAATTCGCCGTACACCTCGACGGACGGGCCGGATAATTTAACGGCGGATGATTTTCCAAAGTCAATGGGTCTGCAGACCAACCAAACCAATCGCTCACTGCGCATGATTGAAATGACGGACGGAGAAACATTAGTCGGCAAAGCCGAATTGTTGGCGCTTAAATTTGACAACAAATATGCGGAAAACTCTCGGGCTGCTGAAATAATCGCCGAGGTATTAGCTCTTGACTGGAACGATGATATACAGATGTCCAAAGCTGCAGAGCATCTTGGCTCATGGGATATGCATACGAATGTAGACAATCGTGCGGCCGCGCTTGGTGTACTTGTAGCACTTAAAGACATAACCGAAGAATTTACTCATATTCCTGCACCGACTCCCGAAGACTCGTTTCGAGAAGCGGTAGCCTATCTTCTTGAGCACCACGGGCGGATAGATCCGACATGGGGTGAAGTTAACCGGTTGATAAGGGGCGAAACCAATATCCCCATAGACGGTGCGCCGGATGTTATGCGTGCCATTTATCCGGCGACACTTGGGGAAAATGGTCAACTAGACGCTGTGGCTGGGGATACGTGGATTGCACTCGTACAGTGGGATACACAAGGCAAAATGGAAGCAGATCTGATCCACCAATTTGGCAGTGCTACTTCAATCCCGGCCTCGCCTTACTATGCTGATCAAGCCGAACTGTTCGCGACCCACAAATGGCGCAAAGCTCTCCGGGATAAAACAGAGATAAAGAAACACGCGACCCGTGAATACACACCGCTGGAGCCTTAGTAAGCAATTATTTTGTTAAGTGCCGGGACAGAAATTCATTTATGGTTTCGAGGTATAAAACTTGGTTTTCAATATCCCAATTATAATACGGACGTATTTTTGCTTAGGCTATAAACTTCCTTTGATACGGAATTTAATTGCGCTTCTCCCTATTTACTTGCAAACTAAATAAAAAGGGAAATCTATGGAATCTACAGTGCAAACATTTGGACTTTGGTCCGTCTTGCCGCCTTTGGTGGCTATTACTTTGGCACTGTGGTCACGGCAGGTATTTATGGCGCTCGCCGTTGGTATCTGGTTTGGCTATATGATTATGGCTGGTGGACATCCACTCACGGGTACGATTGATACTATTAATTCTTTCGTGACTGTTCTCACTGATACGGGTAATGCGCGCATGGTGATGTTCTCTTTGATCATCGGGCCGCTTATAGCATTGGTACAGCGCTCAGGAGGTGTCGAAGGATTTGTCGGACACATCCTAAATTTCATTGAAAAGGTCAGCGTTAAACATACCGAAAAAGGCAATAGAAAAATTGTTGAAAGCTTGGCTGCATTAACCGGATTATTTTTGTTTATCGAGAGCAATATTTCCCTTTTTACCGTCGGTACATTATACCGCCCCGTATTTGATGAGATGAAAATTCCGCGCGAAAAATTGGCTTATATCACGGACAGTACATCTGCGCCTTCCAACATATTGGTGCCGTTCAATGCCTGGGGTGCATTTATTATGACCTTGTTAGTTGTCTACACGACGGGACCTGACAGAGTGTTCGATAATGAATTTGAAGTATTGGTGAAGTCCATTGCTTATAATTTTTACCCTATGCTGACTGTGGCTCTTATCTTCTTTGTTATCTGGAGCGGCAAAGATTGGGGCGATATGAAAAAAGCCGAAATCCGCGCGCACGAGACTGGGAAAGTTTTACGCGATGGTGCCGTGCCAATGATGGACGACAGTGTATCTATGCTAGAAGCTAAAGGCGGTATCCCACACCGTGCATTTAATATGCTGATACCTGTTATTTCTATGGTGGTGCTGGTGCCGACCTTTTTGGTTTACACGGGTTGGAGTGAGGCGGTGGCTTTCGCAGCCGCCGAAGCTGCGGCAGGGGGACAAGAACCAGTTGGCGGACTATCTGTGGCTTGGATTTCCCTATCCAAAGGTTTTGGCTCGGGCTCTGCCGCCGTTCTTTACGCGGTAACATTTGCTATTTTTATAGCTATGGCCATGTACCGTGCGCAGGGTATTATGAAATTAACCGAAATGGTGGAATTGTCCCTCAAGGCTATGGCCGGCATGGTTAATGTGGCTATTTTGGCGGTATTGGCATTTGCGCTAAATGCTATGTGTAAAGAGATCGGCACCGGTAATTTTGTGGCAGGTATTGTCAGCGGTACTATTCCTGCGGGCTTTATTCCTGCGCTGATATTTGTCATTGCGGGTGTTATCGGATTTTCAACTGGAACCAGCTGGGGTACATTCTCCATTATGATTGCTGTAGCCGTGCCGATTGCGGGCAATGTGGATGGTGTGAATTTATATATGGCGGTAGCTGCAGCACTCGGCGGTGGTGTGTTTGGAGACCATTGTTCTCCGACATCTGATACAACAATTATTGCCTCTATGGCGACGGCCAATGACCACATAGATCATGTACGCACTCAAATTCCCTATGCTTTAATTGCTGGCGGTGGTACGGTGATTGTGTATTTAATTTTAGGGTTTATGGGCGTGTAGTGCCCGCAATTAATCCATGTTATTTAGGGCATCAAGTACAGGCGAAACGCACCATTGTTTTGCATGTTGATTAAGAGAGTTAGTAATAATATGCGTATTTTTGTAATTACAATTTTTATGCTGTTTGGTGCTGCTTACGCCCAGGCACAAGGCGTAACGCCCGCCATTGAATTTACCACCAGTGAATATAATGGTTCATGGAAAAACGAGGCCGGGTCACTTGTAACTTTAGCGGTGAACGACGGCGAAGTGCGCGGCATCTATCAAACCAATGTGGGTCAGCCTGATAAAAATCAGTCCTTTGCGCTTATCGGTTTTGTCGAAGGTGACCAAATTACCTTCACTGTGAATTTTAAAGGCTATGGTTCTATGACCGCGTGGGTAGGACAAATGACGGTGGACGAGGCTGGGAAGCCCTATATTCGCACGCTTTGGCATCTCACGAGAGATAAAGAAGATAGCAAAGAAAAAGACGACCTTTGGCAATCTATAATAACGGGTGCAAGTAATTTTGTAGCCGTTGAATAACTGTTTGTGAAAAACTAGGTTTACTTTAACTCACAGGCGCGTCACATGTACCGCCGCTCCCCTTAATAACCCAACGCGCAACCCAGTCTTCGAACCTAGGTGGGCCGTTTAAGGTCATGCCGCTGATGCCGTAGCCATAATAACATGTGTCCTGTTTATAGACCCAAAAGCAAGATATACCTGCACCCATATTTTCATCATTGGGATATTTATAACAAATTTTTTGTTCGCCAAGTGTGTACCAAATGCCTTTGGATGTGATCGGGCCTTCGGCATAATCTGTGGTGCCGTCTTTATGGTGGCTTTCCGAAAAATTATAGGTTTTTGTACGTTCTCGCATTTGGCGATATTCACCCGTAATAGTATTGCCGGGCAGTATTTTTTGAAACTGCTTTGCTGTTATGGGAGAGTATTTTTTATCAGAGGAAATTTCCTCTGCGCTGGCTAGGGCTGGGTTGGCAAGGGCTGGCGTACATGCTAGTAAAACAACAATGGAAAATCTAAACCTCATATCATCATCCTATAGGTATATCACAAGAACTAGCTGAACCCTTGCGCACTGCACGGGATGACCATCTGTCCCAATTTTTTGGGCTGCGGTTTATGGTCATGTTTTGCGGGGTGAATTTATAATAGCAGCCTTCCAAATTGAATACGAAAAAACAGTAAGTGCGGGTATAGTAGCGGCTGCGCGGGTATTTATAGCAAATTTTATCTTCACCAATAATTTTCCAACGCCCATCTTCTTTTTTGCGGCCTTCTGCGTAGTCCGTGGTGCCGTCGGCGTGATGGTTTTCCGTGTAATTAAAGGTGCGGGTGATGTCGCGGTATTCTTGGTACTCTCCGACCATCACGGTATCTGAAAACACGGCGCGTAACTCTTCACCTTTAACCTGTATGCCTGTATCGACATTATTTGCATGAGCGGGTACAGCAACGCCAATTATAATTGCTGCCAAAGGAAAAGCTGCCAAAGGAAAAGCTGAGAGTATATGTTTCATCTTGATCACATCTGTTATATACCAAGAGAAAGTGCCCACGGCAATTCACCTTTACATGAATTTATTGCCACAAATTTTAGAGAAGATATATGGCTCGAAAATATACAGAAACTGGAAAGCGGGGTCTTGGACGCTCATCGGAACGCCCATCAGAACGCCCATCAGAACGAATGTTTCGCCGTTCCCGCGCAGCAGAGAACCGCCGCCGGATAAAGGACAATAAAGACCAAAGGTTTTTTCGGTTCATTTTTGGCCTAGCGAGCATTGGCATATTTGCAGTCTTCATCATTATTATATTCATGTCCAAAGCTGCGTATGGTCAAGAGGTTAGTGCCGAACAAGTCCCCGAAACGGCACTTACAAGGCCATTTGTCGGCGATTTTTCCTTACTGGATTTAATGGGGGTTGCGTTTGTGATAGTCGCTGGTTATGCGGTCTTTCTTAAATATAGGCGCAAGTAATTTAATAAGGACGTATAAGACCATGAGCTCGCAAAAAGGTTTAAAAATAGCAGTCGTTGGTGCCACAGGAAATGT
>JAJFFM010000006.1 GCA_021776675.1 Robiginitomaculum sp. | reverse complement strand
TGCACGAATCTAACAGGATTCATAAGTTGCCAAAAAATAGAGCTGAAATTTTGGAGACCTAAATGATTACTGATGAGCAACGCGCCGAAAGCATGGGCGAGGCTACCCGCGAAAAACTAAAACAATATATTGCCCGTATCGAGCGGCTAGAGGCCGAGAAAACTGAACTGGCCGCAGATATTCGCGAGGTTTACGCCGAGTCGAAAACATTTGGTTTTGATACAAAAATCCTACGCAAAACAATTGCTCTGCGCAAAATCGAAGCCCATGAGCGGGCTGAACAAGAAGCTATGCTTGATCTGTATATGGACGCCATAGGCGATTAGGTATTTGAGACTAATTATTTTATTTTCTGGGTATTTGATTTGGACGATGTTGAGAAACAAAAACGCAAAGACCAAAAGGCGCGGATGCGCCGCGCCCGCAATGCCCAACGCAAATTAAAAAAAGCCAGAACCGAATTGGAAGCTCTCGGCGAAATCACTGACTGGGAAGACGAGTTTATCGCCTCGGTGGATGAACGTCTGGAGAAGTTCGATAGTGCTTTCGCAGACCCGTCCTTGGGTGGTTTTGGCGAAGCTTTGTCCAATAAGCAAAAACAAGTCCTGACCCAGATGCGCCGCAAGATAAAAGACAAGAGTAAGCAGGCTCCCCAAGAAGGCCCAGGGAAACCGCAATCTAAGTCACAGTGGAAATCAAGCTTCAAAAACAAATCCAGTTTCAAACCACGTGTCCGCAATATAGAAGACGAGATGTTCGACAATGAACCAGAGCCAGAACCTGCAACCAAAACCCCACCGCCAAAACACAAGCCATTTTTGAAAATTATAGACGGCGGTAAGAAATAATCCTCTTACCCAACCGCGCAATTATCAATCAGTCTCACACCCTTACAGTGAGCGGCCATGAGCAGGCGAGCAGAGCCTTCTAATCTACCGCTGAGCAATTCCAGAGAATTTATGTCGGCAACGGCTACGTAATTTACATTGTCAAACCCAGCTGCGATCATGTCTGCCGCCGCTTTATCTGTAGAAATTTTGATGTCCTCCCCATCTTTGATAGCTTTAGCACACGCACGCATAATGATATTGAGCTGACCTGCGACCGCGCGGCCAACATTGTCAAAATAACGGTTACGGGACGACATTGCCAAACCATCAGGTTCGCGCAATATGGGTGCGGCGAGGATACGCACGGGAATATCCAAATCAGCGGTCAGACGTCGAATGGTTAGAAGTTGCTGGTAGTCTTTTTCGCCGAATATAGCTATGTCCGGTTGGACGCGGTTCATGAGCTTGGTGACGATCAGAGCGACACCTGCAAAAAAATGTGCACGGTGATTGGTCTCTAAACCGAGGGCCGGGCCGCCGACACTCACTGTCGTACTGTGATGCGAGCCGTACATTTTTGCGGGTATATAAACCAGATCGCATCCAGCCTCTTTCAGCATCTCGCAGTCCTGCTCATGGTCGCGCGGATAGGTATCCAAATCTTCGCCTTCTGCGAATTGAGTTTCGTTGACATAGATGCTGGCGACGACTTTAGAGGCATGCTGCTTAGCTTTGGCGATCAGGGATATGTGCCCTGCATGCAATGCCCCCATGGTCGGGACGAGTGCTATGGTTTCGCCGCTACCGCGCCATTCCCATATTTGGGAACGTAAATCGACTTCAGATGTGATGAGTGCGAAGCCTGCCTCTTGTATAAATTCAGTACTCATATTGGCTCTCTAGGACATAAACCTTTAAGATGGAGCTACAACCAAGCAGGCCTGACCTTGTTGCGCAAGGGTTTTACACACGCCCTGCGCATGGGCATGGTTTAATTGCCCGAGCCTGGCGCGGTAAATAACCCCTGCACTGCGCTTTACCGGAATGATGATTTCTTCGGCGTGCAGCAGTTCAAGGCTCGCATCGGATTTGATCAATAAATTAGCTTGCTTAGCTGCAGCGGCGGTTGAATAGGCACCAATTTGCACTGCCCAGCCATGATTGGCGGCACGGGCAGGGATGCGCATGCCGTCTGCACCTTGGACAACTCTAACTGTGCCTGCCCCAGTTCCAGCCTCAGTTCCAGCCTCAGTTCCTGCCGTATTATGCGCCGCGCGGAGAGTGTAGGTTTGTATAGTGTTCTTTTTAGGAGTTGGAGTAACAACGCGCTTTATGCGGCGCTCATCAGCGTTCAAGGCAAATTGTTCAGCTTGTTTCTGGTTGGCGCGGTTTTTATCTACCTGTTTTTGTACATCAAAACCGCGCTCGATTAGATCAGCCATATGTTTATCACGAGAACGCCCACTGGCCCCACCGAGCACAACGGCGACCAAACGTCGTCCGCTTCGCTGCGCTGATAAAACTAAATTATACCCGGATGCATCGGTATAGCCGGTCTTGAAGCCGTCGACGCCGTCAACTTTGCCCAGTAAAGTATTGTGGTTGGTATGGATGCGGCCTTTATAGGAGAATTTCTTCTGGCTGAAATACGGATAATATTTGCGGTGGGTACGCAGTAATGCTTCGGCTAATTTTCCCATGTCGCGCGCGGTGGTGAATTGGTCTTCGTCGGGAAGGCCGTTAGCATTGCGAAATACGGTGCGCTGCATACCAAGGGCTTTGGCCTTCTGGGTCATGAGGACGGAAAACTCTTTTTCCGAACCGCCGAGCCGTTCTGCGAGTACCACGGCGACATCATTGGCAGATTTAACGGTCAGTGCTTGTATGGCTTGGTGGACAGTGATGGAACGTCCGGCGCGCAGGCCGATCCGACCGGGCGGAGTGCGCGCGGCCCGTGCCGAAATTAACATGGGCTCGCTCAAACTTAATTCACCGCGTTCCAGCGCATCAAAGGTCAAATACAAGGTCATCATTTTGGTCAGAGATGCAGGATAGCGTAAATCGTCAATAGACCGCGCATGCAGGATTTCAAGTGTTTCTATATCAATGATAATGGATGCGTATTTGTTTTGTGGTTTGGCTTTTACTTTCGAATGCGCGGGAGCATACAGGCCAAGACCAGCTACAAAAACCAATACAAGAATTACAAAACGCTTCATCCCCTAGGGGTAGATCGCCACTGTTTTAAGAATGGTTAATGGTGGTTAAGATTTAACACAAATCGCCCCTTTTACTTTGCGAAAAACCCCCTATCTTAGGGGGCATGACTGAGATGAATATACAGATGGACTTTATTTTTCCTCCTTCCCCCATTCATGGGGGAAGTGGGCACCTCTTGGTGCTCGATGGGGGAGCGCACTTTTCGTGCGCTTCTGAGTTCTCGTATTTCCCTAACCACCGTAGCGCCGCAAGAGCGGCGGCCCCCATCGCCTTCGCTTCGCTACGGCACTTCCCCCATGAATGGGGGAAGGAGATATTGATGAGCGGCAATGACGACGAGCAAGATACCGAGCGCGGCGTAGCCACCAAAACACGTCCTAAAACTAAAAAACCGTCACAATATCGTGTGTTGCTGTTGAACGACGATTACACCCCTATGGAGTTTGTTGTCGGTTTACTCATGGGTATTTTCAAAAAGACCCAAGAAGAAGCCACAAAAATCATGCTGGATGTGCACCAAAACGGTATCGGAGTGTGTGGTATCTACACCTTTGAGATTGCGGAAACAAAGGTGACGCAAGTCCTAGACGCCGCTAAGCGCGGTGACCATCCACTTAAGTGTACCCTTGAAAAAGCATAAATACGCGCCACATTAGAAAATAGACAAATACAAAAGACGCAAACTGCCCAAGAACAAAAGAAACAATTAGAAAGAAACAACATGGCTTCATTCTCACCGGTTCTCGAAGAAACCATTCACCGTGCATTGACGCTCGCCTCTGAACGTCAGCACGAATTGGCGACATTGGAACATTTGTTATTGGCTTTGATCGACGATAAAGATGCAAGTGCGGTTTTAACTGCTTGTGATGTGGAGCTGGAAAGCCTGCGCGGTGCATTAACTGCGTATCTGGACGAAGATTTATCATCACTGGTAGTTGAAGAGTTCGAAGAAGCCCGCCCAACCGCCGGTTTCCACCGCGTGATACAGCGGGCCGTTATTCATGTCCAAAGTTCTGGTCGTGAAGAAGTGACGGGCGCCAATGCGTTGGTTGCATTGTTTAATGAGCGCGAGAGCCACGCCGTTTATTTCCTTCAAGAGCGCGATATGACCCGCTATGATGCGGTCAATTATATCTCCCACGGGATTTCGAAAAACGGCGACGTAGCCGAAAATCGTCCCATCCTTGGTATTGGTCCGAACGAAGACGGCGAGGGCGGAAAAAAACAAGAAGATCCGCTTGAGGCCTATTGTGTTGATCTTAACCAAAAAGCCAAAGACGGCGGTATTGATCCGCTCATTGGCCGTGCCGCCGAAGTTGAACGCTGTATTCAGGTGCTCTCCAGACGCCGTAAAAACAATCCGCTTTTGGTCGGTGATCCGGGCGTTGGTAAAACGGCTATCGCCGAAGGTATTGCCTTGGCTATTGTCGACGGTAATGTACCCGAGGTCATCGCTGATGCGACGATTTTTGCGCTGGATATGGGCGCATTATTGGCTGGAACCCGTTACCGTGGTGATTTCGAAGAACGCCTCAAAGCCGTCATGAAAAAGCTGGAAGAGTTACCACACGCCGTTTTATTTATTGACGAAATTCACACTATTATCGGCGCAGGGGCTACGTCCGGCGGCGCTATGGATGCATCTAATTTGCTGAAACCTGCTTTGCAGTCCGGTAAATTACGCTGTATGGGTTCGACGACCTATAAGGAATATCGTCAGCATTTTGAGAAAGACCGAGCCCTTGCGCGCCGCTTCCTCAAAATAGATGTGGTGGAGCCGAGCGCGTCTGATACCATAAAAATCCTGCGCGGTCTCAAGCCTTATTTCGAAGATTTCCACGGTGTGCGTTATACCGCCGAGGCCATCACAACGGCTGTAGATATGGCCGTGCGTCATATCACGGACCGCAAATTGCCCGACAAAGCCATTGATGTTATCGACGAGGCGGGCGCTTACCAAAAACTCTTGCCTAAAAACAAGCGCAAGAAAACCATCGGTGTTAAAGACGTCGAAGCCGTGATTGCAAAACTGGCGCGTATCCCGACCAAAACGGTGTCGCGCGATGATGCCAAGGTGCTTAAATCCTTGCCCGCAGACCTCGCCCGTGTGGTGTTTGGTCAAGACGATGCTATCGACAAAGTATCAGCAGCCGTGAAATTATCACGCGCCGGCCTACGAGAGCCAAATAAACCTATCGGATCTTATTTATTCTCTGGCCCTACGGGTGTTGGTAAAACAGAAGTGGCACGGCAATTGGCTATGGCGCTTGGGCTCGAACTCTTGCGCTTTGATATGTCCGAATATATGGAACGCCATACCGTTTCAAGGTTACTCGGCGCGCCTCCGGGATATGTGGGTTATGACCAAGGCGGCTTGTTAACCGACCGTGTATCTGAACATCCGCATTCTATTGTATTGCTCGACGAGATTGAAAAAGCCCATCCTGATGTGTTTAATATATTGTTGCAAGTTATGGACAACGGCACACTGACCGATGCGTCTGGTCGCGCTATTGATTTTCGTAATGTCATTGTCATCATGACAACAAATGCTGGTGCCGCTGATGCTGCCAAAGCCGAAATTGGATTTGGCCGTACCGACAGTAGTAATGAGGAAGACGACAAAGCGATCAACCGCCTGTTCACGCCTGAGTTCCGTAACCGTCTCGATGCTATGGTCAAATTCGCGCCGCTCTCCCCCGAAAGTATCACCAAAGTCGTGGATAAATTTATCATTCAATTAGAAGCACAATTATCCGATAGAAAAATACTGTTCGAAGTCTCCAAGGCGGCCAATCTGTGGATTGCCAAAAAAGGCTATGACAAGCGTTATGGCGCCAGACCACTATCCCGTACCATTCAGGAATATATCAAAAAGCCACTGGCCGATGAGATATTGTTTGGGAAGCTGAAAAAAGGCGGGCTGGTAAAAATTGGCCTCGATAAGAAAAAAGACGAACTAATATTCGAAATCCTAAAACCCGCCCAGCTAAAAATCGAAGGCAAAAAAGGCGGCAAAGGATTGCCTGCCCCTAAGCCGAAGGAAGATGCTTAGAAGCGCGGTTTTGCTCTAAAGATTAAGCGAGATACGGCCGTCGGTTTCCACCAGGATTTCTCCGGCTAGCTCTAACTCTAACAGGGCGGCGCTGGCGATTGGGAAGGCTATAGCGCTTTGGCGGATAATCTCGTCGCGAATGGTTGGTGTCGGTGAGCAGAGGGATAGGAGCACACCGCGCGCTTTATCTATGTCCGTTTCCACATCATCCCAATTGATATCCGGTTGTTCATACCCGTCATGTGGTTCTTGGAAATCTATCAGGCCGGTATTAGCGAGAACATGCAATATATCCTCGGTATTTTCAATCAAAGCTGCTCCTTGTTGGATCAGGCGGTTACAGCCTTTGGTGCGTGGGTCTAGGGGCGAGCCCGGTGCGGCCATAACTTCGCGGTTTTGCTCGAGGGCATAGCGCGCCGTGATCAGGGTGCCGGAGCGCTCGGCGGCTTCGATAACCACAACCCCTTGAGATAAGCCAGAGATGATGCGGTTGCGGCGCGGAAAATCCCGCGCCGTCGCGCGGTAACCAAGCGGGCTTTCGCTGATCAAGGCA
>JAJFFM010000050.1 GCA_021776675.1 Robiginitomaculum sp. | reverse complement strand
GGAATTTGTTTGGTGTTGGATACAGTAATGTAAGCCAATTCAGCTTCGTTTTTGTCTAAAGACCTAAAATGCTGTGCCTCGTTCATCCGCCCAAAGAAATATCCAAGAGCCAACAAGAACAGAAAAATGGCTAAACTAATCATATTAGCTAACCACGACAGCAGTGCCATAGACATACAGCTCGGACGCACCTGCGCTCACGGATGAGGTAGAAAACCTAACGTTCAAAATAGCATTAGCACCGAGCGCACGGGCTTGTTGGGTCATACGCTCGACGCTTTCTTCGCGCGATTCGGTCAAAAGCTCCGTATATCCACGAAGCTCACCGCCAACGATATTTTTAAATCCGGCCATAATATCGCGGCCCACATGCTTGGCTCGTACCGTATTGCCCTGCACCATACCAAGATGTCTTGTAATGGCGCGTCCGGGAATGGCCTCTAGGTTTGTAATTTCAATATCGGGCATAAAACTTCCTTTGCTTCAAATATATTAATCAGTGCACAACCTACGCAAAAATATAATAATCAATATCTAGCAAGAAGATATCAATGTCAGCGCTTAGCCAGCTATAGCCTGATGGAATTGGCCGTATTTACGAAAATGTGCGAGGCTTGCGGGTATAACCGCGTCTATGGTTTCTGCCTCAATTCCCAGATCTGTCAGACCGGGAAGTTCGCCGCTTACGACATTATCTATTCTCAAAAACTTCACCTGATCACGTGTTAAAAATGGCGTCACCAGCGGGATATAACCGGAAATTTCTCCAACCATACCCATAAGGTTACTGAGCGCCCAAGGCACAGGCAATAACAAGCGCTTTTTGTCAATAGCCTCTAAAATGAACTGCAATAGCTGTTTAAAGGTAAATGTCTGCGCACCTCCAAACTCCCATGTTTTTCCGGTCGATCCTTGGGTGTTTATTTTACAAATGGCATTGGCCAAGTCGTCCACATAAAGTGGTTGAAACTTTGTCGTACCGCCGCCCAGTAAAGGCAGCGCAAAAGTTAAATTGGCAAGACCGGCAAAACGGGTGAAAAAGCCGTCACCTTCACCAAAAAGAATGGATGGGCGCACGATATCGGCACTTGGCACTGCGGCTAATACGGCCCGCTCACCCTCTGCTTTAGAACTCGCATATAGGCTGCTGCTATTAGTATTGGCGCCAAGAGCGGATAAGTGCACAAGGTTTTTGATGCCCGCCGTTTTTGTGGCCTCTGCAATGTTTTTGGCACCAAGAACATGTACCGCGTTGAAACTTTGCCGGCCTTGCTGGGCCAAAATACCGGCCAAGTTAATCACAGCATCACAGCCTGAGACGGCGCGCTCTACGGATTTTTTATACCGCACATTTGCTTGCATTAACTGTATTTGTCCAACTGCGCCCATGACCTTAAGTTCGCCTGCAATATGTGGACGTCGCACACAGGCACGCACCCGCCAACCATCTTTGGCAAGTCTTCTGATCACATAGTGTCCTAAAAACCCATTGGCGCCAAACACGCATACTAATCCTTTGGCCAAACCTTTTGACATCTTACACTCCTTGATATTCGTTTACCGGTATTTTCTAACTGGCATTTGCTTATTGATTAAGCCCTAACGCAACGCCTGTCCACGGCACAATTAAAGCTGTGACAATTTTGTTGAATTTCGTGCCTGAGAATTTTAGTGTCTGAGAATTCATGTAATTTACAGGTAATCTGAGTGATCTAGGGAGGTTGGGCAATGAACCCTCTTATTACAGTGACCTTAATACGTCCGGTACTTTTTAAAGGTGCTACTTTCGAAAATATATTTTATATGACACGGCATTATTTAGGGTTATAGAACGCTTATAACTAATTTAATTGGAAGTACAACATGACCATACATTTGCATAAGAACGATCTGCCCGACGGGTTAGATTTTGGGGCCTCTGTGGCCGTAGATACAGAGACCCAGGGATTGTCTTTGGTGCGAGATAAATTGTGCCTGGTACAGTTATCTGCTGGCGATGGGGATGCTCATATCGTGCAAATGGACCGAGGCTCTTATGATTGTCCGAATTTGAAGGCGCTAATGTCGGACACCAAGGTAGAGAAAATTTTTCACTTTGCCCGGTTTGATGTCGCCATGCTCAAACAAAATTTAGGCGTTGATTGCACGCCCATATATTGCACGAAAATTGCGTCTGCTTTGGTGCGAACATATACGGACGCCCACGGTCTTAAAAACTTGTGCAAAGAACTGTTGAATGTGGATTTATCCAAACAACAACAATCATCAGATTGGGCGTCGGACGGTCTCACCAAAGCCCAATTGGAATATGCGGCATCAGACGTTTTGTATCTGCACCAACTACAGCGGATATTGACGGCACGCCTGATGCGTGAAGACAGGTACGACCTTGCTAAGTCCTGCTTTGAATTCATGCCGACCCGCGCAAATCTAGATTTGGCCGGGTGGAATGATGTGGATATTTTCTCTCATAACTTTAGATAGGGGCTTTAGGTAAGGGATTTAACTAGGCTTTAGGCAGGTGCTCTAGATAAGAGTTTTAGATAGAATAATAGCGAGTGTTTCGCTAACCAAACTGTAATCTATTGTCTGCATTCTAATGTCGCAATTTGGGTTTGCATAATGTATGAAAGAACCGATTTTAACATGCGTGTGAAAAAACGATGATAACAAACAGTGCTGATAACGCAAATAGCAACGGCCATGCCCCCTCTAAACATGCCCCATCTAAGCACGCTCTGACCCATTGGGAGCCCCGCCATGTGCTATCTTTGGATGCCGCAAAGCGACACAGTGCGTTTATTCACAATGCTCGTCTAGTTTTGATAGGGTTGTCGGGTCTATTATTGTTGGTGCTTTTGTGGTATTTTATTTCCTCGCCCAAGCCCAAACCGTCACCAGACAATCCGGATGAAAGCGTAAAGATGATCAACCCGGTTTATAAAGGACGCACGGCGGACAACCTACCGTTTCGCATAACCGCTGATGAAGCTGTGCGTTTTCTACAAAGTCCAGACGAAACTACGCTGGTCAATCCAATTTTAAACTTCCTCCGTTCCGATGAAGCTAAAGAAAGCCAAGTTTTGGCATTAACCGGGCATTATAATTCCGAGACCCAAGTGCTTGAACTTCACCAAGTTGTGCGTTTGAAAACGGATGATGGTAATGATTGTCACACAAGCCAAGCCCGTATTTTTGTTAAAGAAAAACGGATAGAGGGTGATGAACCAATTGTCTGCATTGGTAAATTTGGTCGCGTGAGTGGCAGTGCTTTTGAGATCAACGATAATTATGCTGAATTTGTATTTAAGGACGGTATGACGGCTCAAATTATACCAGAAAAATCTGAGCAAGGATTAGTGCCCACAGACCCCACAGACCCTGCTGCACCGCTGCAAGGAGGAAAAAATGAGTAAGTTTATTTTTGCAGTTATTTTGTTGAGCGGGATGTTTTTTTCTAATGTCGTGCTCGCACAAGTTTCGTTTGGTAATGACGGCCCAATAGATGTTAAAGCCGAACGGGCGACCTATAGGGGCACAAAAACGATCCTCCAAGGTAAAGTAAGCGTCAAACAAAAGGGTGCGACTATTTTGGCTGACCAGATGGACTTATACCGCGCAGATGCCCAAGTTCAACTTGGCAAACAAGAAACTTCATTCGTGAAGCTCGGCAATATCAACCGCATAGTTGCAATTGGAAACTTCATATATATAACCCCTGATAACCGCGTAACTGGCGATAAAGGGGTTTACGAACGCGATAAAGAGATTATCACGGTGACAGGAAATGCGCGGTTCGTTCAAAACAGCGGTAATATAGTCACTGGCAATAAAATGGTTTATGATCTCAATACCAACCGAGCCAGAGTGGACGGAAGCTGTTCTGGCCGAGATTGTAAAACAAAAGACCGGGTCAAGATAAAAATTGGTGGGACCGAATAGGCAAAATAATATAGGAATACATTATGACACTTGTAAAGACGGCTATTAAATACGCGATATTATTTCTGGGTTTGCTGACCTGGAGTTCTTCTGCCACTGCTCAATTTGCATCTGGCAGTTCTGCGCCTGTGAATATTTCTGCTGACGATGTGTCCTACCAAGGTGGGAAGTCTATTCTTACGGGTGGGGTGGATATCCGCCAAGGTGATGTCCGTGTTCTTGCTGACCAAATGACCGTTTTCACAGAAACGGCCGGTAGTTTAGGCCAAGGTGATATTTCACGAATTATTGCCGTCGGCAATTTTTACTATTTGACCCCAGACCAAAGTGTACGCGGCGAGAAAGGTGTCTACACACGTAGTGATGATACATTCGTTGTAACCGGAGATGTTATTATGAAACAGGCAGACGGTAGCATTATCACTGGCGATAAATTATTTTATAATTTGGGCACACAAAACGCCCAAGTCATTGGTAGTTGTAAGGGGCGAAAATGTGGTTCTAAAGGACGCGTGAACATTTTGATTAAAAACGCGCAAAACGTCGCGAAAACTAACTCATAAACATGGCC
The DNA here is from genome assembly GCA_021776675.1 of Robiginitomaculum sp. GTDB lineage: Bacteria > Pseudomonadota > Alphaproteobacteria > Caulobacterales > Maricaulaceae > Robiginitomaculum_A. Next base: position 27,032 of record JAJFFM010000050.1, on the reverse strand, counting down.
GCCACTAAAAACAAAGCGCCGCAACAAACCCAACGGCCTCAAGAGGGGCTGTCGGCAATTGACATCGGTAAGTCGTATAAAGGCAGAGCTGTCGTTAAAGGCATTACGCTATCGGTTAAGCGCGGTGAAATTGTAGCTTTGATGGGGCCAAACGGCGCAGGGAAAACAACTAGTTTTTATATGATCATGGGTTTGATCGAAGCTGACCGTGGACAAATAATCCTCGATGGCCACGATATTACAGACTTGCCCATGTATCAACGTGCGCGCCTCGGTGTCGGCTACTTACCACAAGAAGAAAGTATTTTTCGCGGTCTTACCGTAGAAGAAAATATCCGCGCTGTTGTCGAGTTGACCGAAAAAAAGCGCTCCAAGCGCGACAACAATGTTGACGTATTATTGGACGAATTGAATATTAGCCATATCCGTAAAAGCCCAGCCCTAGCGCTTTCAGGCGGGGAACGTCGCCGCGTTGAAATTGCGCGCGCATTGGCATCAAGGCCGTCATTTATTTTGCTCGACGAGCCATTTACCGGTATCGACCCCATTGCAATTAACGATATTTCTGACCTTATCCGTTATCTCAAAAAACGCGGCATTGGCATTTTGATAACCGACCACAGAGTTCGCGAAACTCTGGACATTGTTGACCGCGCTTCGATCATGTTCCAAGGCGATGTCTTGTTTGAAGGCACACCGGACGAAATTCGCGCCAACGAAGATGTGCGCCGCGTTTATCTCGGCGAAAAATACGCATAACCGGTTTTTAAGAGTTTTACTTTTTTGGGTAATGGGCCGCGATTGATTTGGCAGCATTGTGCAAGAACATCGCAATAAAGAATGACCATAAGCCGGAAATATAATTACCATGAAATATATCCCACACACCCCACGCCATCAATGCGTAGGCAAAAAACATACCCGTCTTAGCCGCCCAGCGGGTTGCCTTGCCGTAATCCTTAAAGCCCTTCCAAAGAATAGCTCTGAATATTCGTCCTCCGTCTAATGGGAAGGCTGGTACAAGATTGAAAATCGCTAAGATGATATTGATCATAAATAAATAACGCAATACGGCAGCAAGAGGAATACTAATACCAGCTGATTGTACCATGCCGCCAATACCGAAAAACAATAGTCCCAAAAGAAAACTAACCAGAGGCCCTGCGGCTGCCACCATAAATTCTTGCTTTGGGTTTTTAGGGTTATGGCCTAGCTCTGCTACCCCGCCAAAAATAAATAATGTGATGCCTTTAATAGGGATGCCGTAATTACGAGCAACTACTGAATGTCCCATTTCGTGCAATAAAATAGAGATGAAAAAACCAGCCGCACCTAGAGCCCCTAACAGCCAATGGGTAATAAGTGAATATCCCGAAAGTACGCTGGGGAACCACCGCGACGCCAATGACCATGTGATTAGCGCGGCGATAAATAACCAGCTACTATCGATCTTAATATCAAAACCGAGCATGCGAAATTCGAAAAGCGTATTACCGCCCATAATTTATCCTTAAACCAATTTGTTTGGCTACCCCTACACTGAATGTATGGGATGTCCAAATGAAGAAGTTAAGAAAGGGCGGATAGCGCCGCTTCCATTGTTGCTTCTGACAAGGTTGGGTGGGCGTGGATAGTACCTGCCATGTCCTCTAGGGTGGCGTTCATTTCTATGGCCAACACAAACTCACCGGACAGTTCAGAGACATGCCTGCCAACGGCTTGAATACCAATGATACGGTTCGTGTTTTTAAGCGCCAATATGCGCACAAAACCGCCGCCGTCCGCCGTGCCATTAGTCAAAGCCCGGCCATTTGCTGCCCAACGAAATTTGCTCTCTGTGATATCTAATTTCTTTTCTTTGGCTTCAGCCGGCGTCATGCCAACCAAGACAATTTCTGGGTCAGTGAAACAGACGGCAGGAATTGCGGCAGGTGCGAATGTACGTTTCTTGCCTGCGATAATTTCTGCAACCATTTCGCCTTGGGCGGAGGCTTTGTGCGCAAGCATAGGTTCACCAACAAGATCACCAATAGCATAAACCCCGCGCATAGCGGTGCGGCATTTATCGTCGACCTTGACAAATGCACCATTGTTTTCCGGGGTCATATCGATGGCCATATTTTCAAGCCCCCAGCCCTCAGTGTTTGGGATACGCCCAACAGTAACCAAAACTTTGTCGCAAATTAACTCGGCTTTTGTACCGCTTTTGTCCGTATAAATCAGAGTGTGTTTTCCTGCCTTAGTACGGACGGATTGGGCGAAACTACCCGTATGAATTTTGACATTATGATCACGCAACCATTTGGAAACGGGTGCGGAAAGTTGCTTGTCAAATCCCGGCAATATGGATTTATCGGCCTCTATAAACGTAACCTCTGCGCCCAATTTACGGTAAGCAATACCCAGCTCCATGCCGATATAGCCCGCGCCAACCACGGCGAGTTTTTTTGGAACAGATGTTAAATCCAAGGCTTCGGTGGAAGAAATGATAGGGCCTTTCCCGTTTTTGGCATATGGCAAACCTTTAAGCTCAACACTCTTAGAGCCCGTGGCCAATATAACATTACTAGCCGTAATTTTGTCATCACCGACCGAACAGGTTTTGGCGTTTTCAAATACCGCCCAGCCAGAAACAACGCGCACATTTGCAGCTTTGAGCAATCCGGCAACACCCGTACTGAGCCTATCGGTTATGTCGTCTTTCCATGCGATGGTTTTTTTGAAATCCAATTTTGGTTTATCTGCCGACAGTCCAATTGCAGAATTACCGCTTGCATTAATCCCTGCTTGTTCAAATTTTTCCGCAGCTTCGATGAGAGCTTTTGACGGAATACAGCCGCGTATCAAACATGTACCGCCGAGGCGGTCACCTTCCACGAGAATTGTATCCAGCCCAAGTTGTCCTGCCCGAATGGCGGCCACATACCCCCCCGGGCCAGAACCAACAACCAGCACATCACATGTAAAATGTTCAGCCATAAATCCCTCTAATCAATAAATAAGGCGGCCGGATGTTCCAGCAGGCCTTTGATGTATGCGACCATTTCTGCGGCGTGGAAACCATCTACAACACGGTGGTCAAAACTGGTCGAGAAGTTCATCATTTTACGTATGACCATTTGCCCATTTTCAATAACTGGTGTGTCAACTATTTTATTGGGGCACAGAATGGCCACCTCAGGACGATTAATCACTGGCGTTGCCATAATACCCGCTAATTTTCCGAGCGAAGTTAGAGAGATGGTGGAACCTGATAATTCCGCAGGTGCTATGCTTCCAGTTTTGGCGGCTTCCCCGATACGGGCGATTTCGCTTGAAAGCTGCCAGATGTCTTGGGCCTCCGCATTGCGAATAACCGGTACCATAAGGCCGCCGGGCGTTTGCGCGGCCATGCCGATATGCACGGGATTATGTTGCGTAATAATACCTGCCCCCCCGCCTTCAGGGTTGTCATCAAATGTGGCATTACACTGGGGCCACAACTTTGCTGCTTTGACCATGGCACGCATAAAGAACGGCATCAAAGTCAGCTTGGGTTGATGGGGTGCGCGTGTAGCGTTTAAATGAACCCGTGTGCGTTCAAGCTCTGTCATGTCGATGGTTTCGACATATGAGAAATGCGGAATACGGCGTTTGCTTTCGCTCATACGCTCGGAAATAATTCTGCGCATACCTGTGACTTTGATGTCAGAACCGCCGGCTAACTTTTGTAGCGTTGAGCCGCCGCCTTTAGAATAACCGTCCAAATCAGCATGGGTAATCTGCCCAGCTTTACCGGATGCAGGTACGAGATTAAGGTCAATGTTTTGATCTTCGGCGCGGCGGCGAACTGCCGGGGATGCTAAAGGTTTAGCACCTGTAGCTAAAGGTGCGGAAACTGCAATAGGCGCAACAACAGGCGCAACAACAGGGGCAGGCTTTGGTGTAGATTTCGCTGCAAGCTTTGGCTTTTCTTTTTTAGGCGCAGACTTAGTTTCTTCAGACTTAATTTCTTCAGACTTGGGTTCTTCCTGTGGGGCAGATTGTTCGTCCGTATCAAATACGGCGAGTGCGCCGCTAATGGCCATAACTTCGCCTTCTGCACATCCAACCTGAAGAATGGTCCCACCAACAGGTGCGGTAAGCTCTACCGTGGCCTTATCAGTCATGGCGTCACAAATCGGGGCATCTTCTTCTACTTTATCACCGACCTTAACGTGCCACTCCACGATCTCGGCTTCGGTAACGCCTTCGCCGATATCCGGCATTTTATAAATATATTCGGCCATGTTCTAGCCCTCCATCATTTGGATAATAGATTTGCTCACCCGCTCGAGACCGGGGAAATACTCCCATTCCAGCGCGTGGGGGTAAGGTGTGTCCCAGCCTGTAACGCGCACAATTGGTTTTTCAAGATGATAAAAACAATGTTCTTGCACCAATGCGCTTAACTCTGCGCCAAAGCCAGAAGTGCGCGTGGCCTCGTGCAAAATCATGCAATGGCCCGTCTTTTTAACGGACGCAACAATAGTTTCCAAATCAAGCGGCATGAGAGAGCGCAGATCAACAATATCGGCGCTGACACCCGTTTCGCGTACGGCGGCTTCTGCCACCCAAACCATAGTCCCGTAGCATAATATGGTCAGCTCGCTGCCTTCCTTGTGCATACGGGCTTTTTCAAAGTCGATTGTGTAATGACCTTCTGGTACTTGACCAAGTTCGTGGTTGGCCCAGCTGTCTACGGGCTTATTGAGATCTCCGTCAAACGGCCCATTATAAAGCCGCTTGGGTTCGAAAAATACCACTGGGTCATTGTCCTCAATAGCCTTAAGCAGCAGGCCTTTGGCATCATAAGGGTTAGACGGTATTATAGTTTTTATGCCGGCAATATGCGTGAACAAAGCTTCGGGGCTTTGGGAGTGGGATGTACCGCCGTGAATGCCGCCGCCCATTGGTGAGCGAATGGTAATCGGTGCGGTAAAATCACCATTAGAGCGGTACCGCAGGCGTGCTGCTTCGGAACAAATTTGGTCAAACGCCGGATAGATATAATCGGCGAACTGAATTTCAACAACGGGACGCAAGCCAAATGCGCCCATGCCAACAGCCGTGCCGACAATGCCGCCCTCGGATATGGGTGCGTCAAAACAGCGGTGCAGACCGTGCTTTTCTTGCAAGCCAGCCGTACAGCGAAACACGCCGCCGAAATAACCAACATCCTCACCGAACACCAATACGTCCGGGTCCTGGCTCATCTTTATATCCAAAGCTGAGTTAATAGCTTGGATCATGTTCATTTGCTTAGCATTATTATTTTTGGGCATTATTATATCCCCAATTCTTGGCGTTGACGCTTGAGATGAGAAGGCATCTCTTCGTAAACTTTTTCAAACATAGTACGCGGGTTGATACCGGTCTCGGTTGTGAGAGTGCCGAAGCTTTCTGCTTCCTTATAAGCCTTTAAAACAAAGGCATCGAGTTCTTTCTCTAGCGCTGCGTGGCGCTCTTCGTCCCACTCCCCGATTAAAATTAGATGTTCTTTCAATCGGTCGACCGGATCACCCAAAGGCCAAGCGTCTGGCTCTTCTTTGGCGCGGTATTTACTCGGATCATCAGAGGTAGAATGTCCTTCTTTGCGGTAGGTGAAATGCTCAATTACTGTCGCGCCGCCGCCTGCACGTGCCCGCTCAGCAGCCCAAGCAATCGCCGCGTAGACGGCAAGAAAATCATTGCCATCAATCCGCAAGCTCGCCAAACCGAAACCAAGGCCCCGGTATGCAAAGGTCTTACTTTGTCCTGCTGCAATACCCTGAAATGACGAAATTGCCCATTGGTTGTTGACAACATTGATAATGGCAGGCGCGCGATAGGTAGAGGAAAAATTAAGTGCGTAGTGAAAATCACCCTCCGCTGTTGCGCCTTCGCCCGTAAATGCACACGAAACGCCGTCCGTACCCTTATAGGCACACCCCATAGCCCAACCTACTGCGTGGCTCATCTGTGTGCCTAAAGACGCACCAATAGAATAAAATGCTTTTTCTCGCGATGAATAACAAATCGGGATGGCTTTACCTTCTAGCTTATCACCAGAATTGGATAAAACCTGACACATTAAATCGCGCAAAGGATAACCTCTCGACAACAGTAAACCTTGTTGGCGGTAAGACGGGAACACCATGTCCGTGTCCTTGAGAGCCATAGCTGTAGCAACGGCAGTAGCTTCTTCGCCGAGGCTTTTCATATAAAACGAAGCTTTGCCTTGGCGCTGTACGGTGAACATCCGTTTATCAACACTGCGTGTCAGCATCATATTACGCAGGCCGAGACGCATTGTGTCTGCATCCAATTTCGGATCCCAAGGGCCTTTTGTACGGCCGTCCAACGTCAATACTCGTACGAGGCCAGATGCCAATTCTTCCGTTTCGTAGGCGTCTACCATTGGATCCGGACGCGGTAAGGTATGGGTTTTATCTGAGACGAGGTCTGGCATGTGCAGATTTGAAAAATCAGGTGTATCACCGGGCCTGTTTAAAGGCTCTGGTACATGCAGATTTGATATGTTTTTACGGCTAGATTTATGGGAAGACATAAATATTATCCTGTTTGGAGGGGTAATTTTAGGCATTATTACCTGAATTACAGACGTTTATGTTTGCAAATAATCTTAATTTGCCACATATATAGGCATGAAATTACGTTTATTGTGAGTAAAGAGAAATAATATGTCCATAAAGCTAGATAATATTGACGCTAAAATACTGCATGTCATCCAAAATGATGCGGCGTTATCTGTGGCAGAAATCGCTGATAAAGTCGGGCTGTCTTCTTCGCCGTGTTGGCGCCGTATTAAGCGTATGGAAGAAGACGGCATCATCAAGCAACGTGTGACCAGACTATCTCGTCAAAAACTCGGACTGGATTTTGAGGTATTTGTCGCGGTTAAGTTGGCTATGCCCAACAAAGAAAATATGGAACAGTTTGAGCGCGCCATTCAGACTATGCCCGAAGTGGTGCAATGCGCCGTGGTTACGGGCGCAGTGGATTATATGTTGCGCATAGTTACATCTGATATGCACGCCTATGACCGATTTTTACGAGAAAAATTGTTATCATTCTCATTGGTATCAGATGTACAATCACGTATTGCCTTACGCCAAGCCAAAGACACCACATCTCTACCGCTAAACCTCATTAGTTCAGCTGTGCCGCCTCTATAATTATCCACGCATATTAAGTCTGTTTTCACCAAATCCTGTTATGTCGTGCGCTTAACAATAGGATAGGTTTGTGAACAGCATTAATTCGCATATTCTAACAGTAGAAGAATTGACGCCTGAGCAAACCTCAGCGTGGGCAAAATTTCGTGCCTGCAACCCAGCTCTTTACAGCCCATATTTCCATATTGGCTATACGCAATTGCTCGCAAATTTGTGTGATGATGTTCATATTCTTGTGGTTGAACAAGCTGCAAAACCAATCGCATTCTTGCCGTTTCAAGCAAAAATAACGCCCACAAAAATAACGCCCAATGGTAAAGTTGGGTTTGCCCGGCCTATTGGTGCCCCTATGACTGATTATCACGGTTTTATTTGTGCCCCAGAAACCCGTTTTGATGCCCGCGCAGTGCTTAAACAGGCCGGGTTTGGCGCTTACCATTTTTCTACCCTTATCGATACAGGTGGCATGTTTGCAAACTATCATAGGGACGAAACCCCGTGCACAGTTATGGACATAAGTGTTGGTGCAGAAACTTGGCGCGCCGCGCGCGGCAGCTCTTATCGCCGCCACTTAAAAAGTAATCGCCGCCGTATGCGCAAGGCCGAAGAAATAGGGCGGCGCCGTTTCGAGTTTAACTCAAATGACAAATCAGTTTTTAAGCAATTATTGAAATGGAAGCACGAAAAATTTGATGAAAGCGGAAAATATGATGTCTTAAACGCAGATTGGACACGCGCTTTGCTAAAAGATTTGTGGGCACGCGGACGTGATGCCCAGTTACGAGCTGATATGCACTGCATGTATATTGGCGACGAGCTGGCTGCCGTAGATTTAGGCCTTACGGACGGCACTACATTTCATTCGTGGATGGTTGCTTATAATAACAAATTTTATAATTTGGCGACAGGCATTCAATTGCTCGAAACCCTGATCGATGAGGCGGAAAACCTTGGATATAAACGCATTGATCTCGGTGAAGGAATTGATGGGTATAAACGTCATTACGCCAGTGAAAACATTTCGGTGTATTCCGGATTTATTGCCGTAGGCGGCCCCGCTGCTGCCCTGTCAAAACTTTACGGGAGCATTGAATACTTTGGCGAAAACAAATTGGGTAAATTAGGCCGTATCCCCGGCAAAGCAAGACGGAGATACAGTCAAATCAGTGCCTGTGATACAACACTGTCCGGTCGTTCAAAAGCAATGATGCAAGCCGTTAAGAATTGCTAGGCTAGCTCAAGGTCGCGAGAGCTGCCGCATCATAATCCATTAGCTCGTCCATTCTGTCTTCTTTAACCTTGGTGACCCAATTTGGGTCTTGGAGGAGGGCGCGGCCGACGGCAACCATATCAAATTCACCTTTGTCCATGCGCTCATACAAATCATCGAGGGAAGCAGCAGCAGAGCCTTGGCCTGCAAATGCACCAAAGAAATCACTGGATAGACCAACCGAACCAACTGTGATGGTTGGTAATCCTGTTAGCTTCTTAGCCCAACCAGCAAGGTTCAAATCAGAGCATTTTTCTACATCGGCAAACTCAGGCTCTTGATAACGGCGCTGTGAGCAATGTAAAATGTCTACACCAGCATCTGCGAACACTTGCAAGAAAGCGCCTAATTCTTCAGGTGTTTCAGCAAGTCTTGCTGTGTAATCTTGTTGTTTCCACTGGGAAAACCGCAAGATAATTGGCGTATCACTTCCGCCATTGCTGTCCATAGCTTTGCGGCACTCTGCAATAATTTCGCTTGCGAATGTTGCGCGATCAACCAAATTGCCGCCGTATTTATCTTCACGTTTGTTCATCACATCCCAGAAAAATTGGTCAATGAGATAGCCGTGCGCACCGTGAATTTCTACCGCGTCAAAACCAAGCCGCGCTGCATCACCTGCGGCGCGGGCATAGGACGCAACCATGTCTTCGACTTCTTTTGTGCTGGGCGCTTCGGATACTTGGCTGCCTGTGTGGGTTAAACCGGACGGGCTATCGGATGGGGCGTCCGGGAAGTGGCCGGTGCCGGGTTTGCGAACCATGCCTACATGCCAGATTTGCGGCGCAATCTTACCGCCAGCACCGTGAACTTTCTCGCAAACATTCTTCCAACCTGCCAGTGGTTTATCACCGTGAAACAACGGGTAATTTGCATCATTTGCCGACCCTTTGCGGTCAATGACCGTGCCTTCGGTTAAGATTAAACCCACATCAGCAGCAGCGCGCCGCGCATAATAATCTGCAACATTATCCCCCGGTACACCGTTCGGCGAAAAACTCCGCGTCATAGGCGCCATAACGACACGGTTGGGCATATTAAGGCCACGGCAGGAAAATGGTTTAAAAAGCGGGTTAGTCATATGGCGTCCTTTTGGTAGGAAATGTTTTGTGTGTATTATCAGGCATTGGAATTTATGCAAGTAATTGCATATGAATAAATCGTGAGGTATTATTTCCAGAAAAAGGTTTTCGATAAAATAGTTGACATTTAAGGCAATTTTAAACCTCAGAAATAATTTTATTGATTGAATATACTTAGGTGGAGACTGTAGGTTCTTTCACAAATACCAACAATCAAAGGGGATGTTATGAAATTTATATTGAGCGGAGCCGCATTGGCCTTTTCCGTATTAGCCTTTTCCATAGTGCTAACGGGGTGTGTAGATAAGCCAGAAGATAAAACCACATATGATGTTCCAACATTGGCTAATATTAATTCCGAACATATCGCAAATGCGGCAAATACTCCTGAAGTTTGGCTTAGTTACGGCGGCACTTATGATGAGCAGCGGTTTTCAAGGCTTAAACAAATCAACCAAGAAAATGTAAATGCGCTTGGCGTTGCTTGGACGTATGATTTGCAAACAAGCCGCGGTGTAGAGGCAACACCAATTGTTTTGGACGGCATTATGTATGTTACTGGGTCTTGGTCTATTGTTTATGCGCTGGATGCAAAAACGGGCGAAGAACTTTGGGTCTATAACCCAGAAGTTTCCGGCGAAGACGCGGCAAAAGGTTGTTGCGATGTGATTAACCGAGGCGTTGCGGTACACGAAGGCAAAGTGATTGTCGGCGTATTTGATGGTCGCCTGGAAGCACTGAATGCAAAGACGGGTGACGTCATATGGAGCACATTAACCGTGGATAAGTCCATGCCATACACAATTACCGGTGCGCCGCGCGTGGTCAAAGATAAAGTCTTGATCGGCAATGGTGGCGCAGAGCTTGGCGTGCGCGGGTTTGTAAGCGCCTATGATGTCAATACGGGCGAGCTTGCTTGGCGGTTTTATACAACGCCTAACCCAGACAAAAAGCCTGACGGCGCGGCTTCCGACGATATTTTTGCGAGTGCCGCCAACGACACATGGGGTGATAGCGGTAAATGGAAAACCGAGGGCGGCGGCGGCACAGTATGGGATTCTATTATCTATGATACCGTCAATGACAGTGTAATTTTTGGCGTAGGTAATGCTTCACCGTGGAATTCAGATATCAGAGACCCCGAAGGTAATGGAGATAACTTTTTCTTGTCCTCCATTGTGGCCGTAGACGCAGACACGGGTAAATATAAATGGCACTTTCAAACTACGCCGCGTGACCAGTACGATTTTACGGCCACCCAATCGCTTATACTTGCTGATTTACCAGTCGGCGCAAAAGGCGCACTTCGCCGCGTTGTTATGCAGGCCCCCAAGAACGGATTTTATTACGTTTTGGATGCGGCAAGCGGTGCGTTTATTTCTGGAAAGCCTTTTGTTGATTTGATGACGTGGGCAACTGGGCTTGATGCCAATGGCCGCCCTATTGAAAACCCAGAGGCGCGCAATTGGACCAAAAACGGGTTTATCAATATTCCCGGCCCGATGGGCGCGCACAATTGGCACCCAATGGCCTATAACCCGCAAACTGGTCTTGCCTATATTCCCGCGCAGCAAGTACCACAAGCTCTTGTGCCCAACCTTAAGAGCAATACTAACCCGAAGCGGTGGAATATTGGTGGAGATTTGGCCGCAGGCGTGCCGCCAGTTTTCCCAAAAGGTACATTGGACTTTATTCGTAAGGATTTTAAAGGCAATTTACTGGCATGGGACCCCGTCAAACAAGAAGCAAGGTGGAGCGTTGAGCACTCTGGCCCCGGCAATGGCGGTGTTTTGACAACTGCGTCCAACCTAGTGTTTCAAGGCACAATTGACGGAGAGCTTGTTGCCTATAACGCAGAGAACGGTGATAAATTATGGGGAAAGCAAGCCAATAGCGGCGTTGTCGCGCCGCCGTCTACTTATTCAATTGACGGTGAACAATATATTGCCATCGCCACGGGGTGGGGCGGTGGCTGGGCGCTGAATTACGGCGTCGGCTGGCCAAAAGCTGTTGTGCCAGATGTAGGCCATGTGATTGTCTTTAAGCTTGGTGCGATAGGGGAAGTGCCTGATATACCGGAAAACGGCGTAGTCATGAGCCCAAAGGGCAACGATTTTGGAGGCGCCGAGATGAAAACACTCGGCCTTAGAAAATATGCAGAAAACTGTATGGTGTGCCACGGGCCACTTGTCGTCAGCTCCGGCGTGATTCCTGATTTACGGTGGTCTTATCTGTCCGCAGATAAGGAGGCTTGGAACGAAATTGTCTTAGGCGGTGCGCTTACGGATAATGGCATGGTGTCATTTAGCAAATATTTAAATGCAGACGAAGCAGAAGCCATTCGCGCATATGTTATGGGACAATCTTGGTTAGCCGTTGCTAACGGCGATGCCAAAGAGCCGTCAACAGAATAGTTCCGATAAATAGCTTGTCGCAAACATCATCTCGTAAGCATCTTTATTTTTGAATACAGGACATAATGCCGTGGAATTAGATTGAAAAACTAAGGCGGCAACGTTAGCAATAATAAAACAATGAAAATTAAGATTGGGAAGAGTTATGCCAAAGAATAATCTAGACGCAATATTACGCACGCAGCGCGCTGCATTTAACGAAAATCCTAATTCATCTTGGGGGGAACGGAAAAACAATCTTATAAAATTGGGCAAGGCCATTGCCGATAATGAAGCCAATTTTCAACAGGCGATTTCTGAAGATTTTGGCAATCGATCATTCGTAGAGACGACTATTGCCGAAATGGCAATAATACACGGCGGTATCAAACATGCGCTAAAGCATACGCAAAAATGGATGCGGGCCCGCAAAGCGCCAACCGCCATGCAGTTTAAACCTGCGTCCAATAAAATTATACCTCAACCCCTCGGCGTTGTTGGCATTATAAGCCCCTGGAATTACCCATTGCAATTGGCAGTCATGCCTTTGATCGGCGCACTCGGTGCAGGTAACCGCGTCATGATAAAGCCAAGTGAATATACACCTCGTCTATCAAATTTACTAAAATCCGTTCTTGGTGAAGTTTTTTCGGATGACGAAATCCATGTGGCCGTTGGCGGTGTTAAAATTGCGCAAGAATTCTCTGGTCTTCCATTTGATCATTTACTCTTTACTGGTTCAACCAATGTCGGCCGTATTGTGGCCGGAGCCGCATCTAAAAACCTGACGCCCGTTACCTTAGAACTTGGCGGAAAATCTCCTGTGATTGTAGATGATAGCGCCAATATGAGCTTAACCATTCCGCGCATAACAAATGGTAAGCTTTTAAATGCGGGCCAGACCTGTGTAGCGCCAGACTATTTGCTGATGCCTGAGCGAGAAATCAATGCGTTTTCAAAAGCATTAATCGCTAAGGCGGAAGAGTTTTATCCAAAGTTCGCAGGAAACCCAGATTATACGTCTATTATCGCCGACAGTCATTATGCCCGCTTGCAAGGCTTACTAGAAGACGCGCAAAACAAAGGCGCGACATTGCGCACGGCTGGAGACGATGATACTCAAGTCATGGCTGGGGAGCGCCGCATTCCGCTGACCGTGGTTACGAACACCACACCTGACATGAAAATTATGCAAGAAGAAATCTTCGGTCCACTCCTGCCGATTCTAGCGAGTGAGACGCTCGAAGATTCTATGCAATATGTGCAGGAACATGATCGGCCTTTGGCGCTGTACTGGTTCGGGGAAGACAAAGCTAAACGTGAACATGTTCTTAGGAACAGTATTTCCGGTGGCGTCAGCATTAATGAAACCGCATGGCATGTGGTACAAGAAGATATACCATTTGGCGGAGTTGGCCCGTCAGGCATGGGCGCTTATCACGGCGAACACGGGTTTAAAACTTTCTCGCATATGAAAGGCGTGTTTTTCCAAAGCAAATTTAGCGGCGGCAAAATGCTCTACCCGCCCTATACGGAAAAGACCCAAAAAGTTCTGAAAATGATGAAGAAATTTATGTAAGCACAAACTCTTTGGCGAATAGCAAATAGGGGCCAGTATGAAATTTTCCAGTTATTTATTAAGTGGAGCGGCTGTTGCTTCAACGGTTCTTCTAAGTGGATGTCAGGCTGAAAAACCCGAAGCTGAGAGCCCGGTTACTGACGCAGTGCTGCAGCAAGTTGAAACTGAAACGCAGGCACAGTCAGAGTCAGAGTCACAGGCAGAGCTACAGTCACGGGCACAGAAAACAGATTTCCCCACAAAGCTATTGTGGGGAGATACGCATTTACATACTTTAAATTCCGCCGACGCATTTTCCTTCGGTGCGCGTTTGTCACCTGCGGACGCGTATAAATTTGCGCGCGGCGATGAAGTAACTTCCAACACTGGTCAAAAAACACAGTTAAGGCGCTCGCTCGATTTTTTAGTAATTGCCGACCACGCCGAAGGCCTCGGTCTTATCAATGAATTATACGTGGGTAACCCTAAACTTATCAGCGACCCCAAGGCTAAACGTTGGCACGAAATGCTCAATGAAGGCACGGAACAATCCGCTGTGGTTGGTAAAGAGTTGATCGTTTCCCATGCAAATGGGGAACTGCCAAAAACCATGAGAAATCCTCTCACCATCCTTCCTTTATTACGATCTATTTGGAGGAACAACACCGCAGTGGCCGAAGAGTTTAATGACCCCGGCACTTTTACGACGCTCATTGGCTATGAATATACCTCATTACCTGACGGCAACAATTTGCACCGCAATGTTATTTTTAGAGACGGCAAAGACAAGACGGATAAAATTTTACCCTTTTCGTCCAGTCAAAGTGACAATCCGGAAGATCTTTGGAAGTGGATGGCCCGCTACGAGAAGAAAACTGGTGGTCAGGTTTTGGCTATCCCTCATAACAGCAATCTCTCTAACGGGCTGATGTTTGCCAAAACGGACTTTAAGGGTGATGATATAGACGCTGACTATACGCAAAAACGGGCAAGATGGGAGCCCGTTGTCGAGGTTACCCAGATTAAAGGCGATAGTGAATCCCATCCATTTTTATCATCCAACGACGAGTTTTCAAGCTTTGGTGATGTCGGTTGGGATTTAGGAAATCTGAGCTTACAAGCAACCAAAAAACCCGAGATGCTCAAAGGTGATTATGTGCGCGAGGCTCTTAAAACCGGGCTTGATTTTGAAGCAAGCACAGGAACCAATCCTTATAAATTTGGCATGATAGGTTCAACCGATAGTCATACTGGGCTAGCTACAGGCGACGAAGATAATTTCTTTGGAAAATTTGGCATTAACGAACCTAATAAAGAACGTATGAGCGAAACCATCGGGTTGGGTGGTTCAAAGGCAAACCGCTATGGCTGGCAATACCTTGCGGGCGGTTATGCGGGCGTTTGGGCGCGCGGCAATACCCGTGCTGAGATATGGGACGCTCTCAAGCGCAAAGAAGTTTACGGTACTACAGGGCCGCGTATGACTGTGCGGTTTTTTGGTGGCACAGATTTTAAAGGTGGCGACATATCCAGTGTAGACATTGCCAGTGCAGGGTATGCCAAGGGCGTACCTATGGGCGGTGATTTAAATGTGACAGATGGCCAAACTCCTAACTTCCTTGTGGCGGCCAGTAGAGATCCTGATGGTGCCAATCTCGATCGTTTGCAAATCATCAAAGGCTGGTTGGACGCGAGCGGAAAAACCTATGAAAAAGTTTATGATATCAGTTGGGCTGGGGACCGCGTCCTCACGGCTGACGGTAAACTACCTGCATTGGGCTCTACTGTGGACACTAAAAACGCCAGTTATGAAAACTCTATTGGTGCAGCCGAACTTGCTACAATATGGACAGACCCAAATTTTGACCCCACGCAATCCGCATTTTACTATGTGCGTGTCTTGGAAATCCCTACCCCGCGCTGGCCGGTTTATGACGCTAAACGCATGGGCGCAGATATTCCGCAGGGTGCAGAAATAACGGCGCAAGAACGCGCTTATACTTCACCAATTTGGTATACGCCAAAGTAGGATTAGAAAATATACTAGGCTAACTAAGCGGCGCGGTTTTTCAGCGTTGCGATCACTTCTTTTAGAGACATGTTTTTTGCAGCAAGCAAGACCATTAAGTGATATAGTAAATCTGCGGCCTCCGCCTTAAATTGCTCGTCTGTTTCGCACAGTGCCGCGATAACCGTTTCTACGCTTTCTTCACCGAGTTTTTGTGCACATTTGGTTAGGCCTCCTTGCAAAAGACTGGCCGTGTAAGATGTTTTGGGGTCGGATGTTTTGCGGTTTTCTATTAAATCCGATAGCTGTGCTAGCCAACCTAATCCGTGCGGGCCCTCATTTCCAAAACATGAACCCTCATTTCCAAAACATGAAATAGTGCCTTCGTGACATGTAGGGCCAGCGGGCCGGGCCCGCACAAGTAATGTGTCTTGGTCACAATCAACCTTTATGTCGACAAGCACGAGCTTATTACCTGATGTTTCGCCCTTTTGCCACAGGCAGTTTCGCGACCTGCTGAAGAACGTAACAAGCCCGCTGTCACGGGTTGCGCTCAAGGCGTCCGCGTTCATATAACCGAGCATTAAAACTTGTTCGGTGTCCGCATTTTGAATGATGGCAGGGACAAGGCCGCCCCCTTTTGCAAAGTTTATTTTCATATCCGTATCTCTATGCCTTTGGATTTAAGTTCTGATTTTAAAATGGGAATAGGTATAATGTTTTTATGAAACACACTTGCCGCCAATGCACCGTCTATACCCGCTTGCTTAAATACGTCTTCGAAGTGAAACACGGAACCTGCGCCGCCCGAAGCGACTAAAGGCACTGCACAAACCCGCCGCACCACCTTTAATTGCGCTATATCATAGCCCGTGCGCACACCGTCCATGTTCATGCAATTAAGAACGATTTCCCCTGCGCCGCGCGCGACGGCTTCTTGAACCCAGTCAAGGGTTTTGCGGCCGGTCTCGCGCATGGCATCGGCTGAGCCCGTATGAGATTTGACGCGGTAAATACCGTCCTTCTCGTAGCTATCAATACCCACTACAATGCATTGTTTCCCGAAAGCGTCGCTAAGTTCATTAATGAGGCCCGGCCTCGATAATGCCGGTGAGTTAACCGATATTTTATCAGCACCAGCCTCCAGCCGCGCTCGCGCAGCTTCGACCGACTTTATACCGCCCGCCACACAAAACGGTATGTCCAGCAAGCCTGATACTTTGCTAATCCAGTCAGGGCTAATGGTGCGGTCATCCACACTGGCCGTTATGTCATAAAACACCAATTCGTCGGCACCTGCATCCCTGTATTTAAGCGCCAAATCAAGAATATCCCCAACGTCTTCATGGTTTCGAAACTGCACGCCTTTGACAACACGCCCGCCGCGTACATCTAAGCAAGGAATAATACGCCGCGCTAACATGATATGGCATTGGCGAGCGTAAACCTATCTTCGTAAAGTGCCTTCCCTATGATAATGCCCGCCGGGTTTAATGTCTTTAAGCGCGCAACATCTCGCAATGAGCCAATACCACCAGATGTGATCAAATCAAGGTCTGGATAGCGGCGTATTATATCCATATATAGATTTACATTTGAGCCCTTTAACCCGCCGTCTTTGGCTATGTCGGTAACAAGAATAGTTTGCAGCCCTACCTGTAAAAACCCATCAATCACTTGCCATAATGACAGTTCAGATACTTGCGTCCAGCCGTGTGTAGCGGGACGGGGTGTACCGTCCAAGTCTAGAAATATATCTATAGCCAATACTATTTTTTCAGGGCCAAATTCCTGCATCCATTCTACAACGAGTTTCGGGTTTTTGACGGCTAGAGAGCCTATAACCACACGCTCTATGCCGCCGTCCAAAAGCCGTTTTATTTGCTCTTTATCTCTTAAGCCGCCGCCCGTTTGCACCTTCATTTTTGTTGCATTGGCAATATCAATAATAAGGTCTGATTGAGCAGCCATGTAATTTTTAGCCCCATCCAAATCCACTACATGCAGCCATTTTGCGCCTGCCGCTTCAAAGTTTTGCGCCATTACAATCGGGTCGATGCTATAATTAGTGCGTTGAGCAAAATCACCCTTAAGCAAGCGTACACATCCCCCGCCCATAAGGTCAATTGCTGGAAATATCATGGTTTTACCTTGAGAAAATTTGCTAATATTTTTGCACCTGTTTGACCGGAGCGCTCCGGGTGAAACTGACACCCATAAATATTGCCTTGCTTAATGATGGCGCTAAAAGCTTGGCCATATGTTGTCGTAGCAAGTGTCTTGTCACTTATGGGCGCGGCAAATGAATGGACAAAATAGACATAATCTTCCGCGTTTATTCCGCCCAACAAGGGATCGTCAACGAGATTTTCCAGCGTATTCCAGCCCATATGCGGCAATGGTGCGCCGTGCGCATCCATATGTACTATCTTGCCATTTATCAACCCAAGGCCCTTAACTTCCCCTCCAGCTTCCTCTCCGGCTTCACCTTCCTCAGAACCATAAAAAAGCATTTGCATGCCAAGACAAATTCCCAATATCGGTTGGCTTAAGTTTTGCAGAATATCGACGAGCCCGCGTTTTCGCAACTTCTCCAATGCAAAGGGCATTGTGCCAACGCCGGGCAAGACAATGTGATCTGCCCGTTCTATGACCGCAATATCTCGCGTGACCATGTGGCTTGCTCCTAAACGCTCAAAGGCAAATGCCACTGACGCTAAATTAGCACAGCCCGTATCCACAATTGCCACCGCCATTATAATACGCCTTTAGTGGAGGCAATTTCCTCGCCCTTACGTTCAAAAGCGGGAGCAAGGGCGCGACCTAAACCTTTGAAACAAGCCTCTATCATGTGGTGCGTGTTTTCACCTTCTACGCCTATTTGGATGGAGGCACCCAAAGTTTGCGCTAAGCTTTCAAAAAAATGCGGACACATTTCGGCAGGAAATTCTCCGGCCATGTCCGTTGGAAATTTACCCTTAAAAACCATGGCCGGACGACCGGATAAATCTACGGCAACTCTTGCTTGGGTTTCGTCCATTGGCACTAGAATATCTTGGGGTCCAAAATTCTCTTCCGGTAAAGTGAAGCCAAACCTACCCGCGCCAGCCTTATTGCCCAGCGCACGAGCAAGTGCGGTTCCCAGCGCAAGCGCGCAGTCTTCTATTGTGTGGTGGGCGTCAATTTCCAAATCACCCTTGCAGGACAACACAAGACTAAAACGACCGTGTTTTGCTAGGGATTCCAGCATGTGGTCATAAAACCCTATACCTGTGCTAATTTTTGTTGTGGCCGAATTATCTAAATTCACCCGCACAGCAATATCTGTTTCTTTTGTTTTTCGGTATTCCTCACCAATTCTCTGCGCACGTATCACAGGCATGTCCACACCAAATGCAGCTAATGCGAGGTTGTTTTCCTTTGGGCTGCCAATGCTGATGCGAAATTTACCCGGCTCCATATTTCTGAAGTCTCGAATTTTTATCTGGTTCTTGGTAAGGACTTTCAAAAGTCGCTCTTCGTTGATTACGTCCAGCAGCAAGAAGTTGGCATCAGAAGGATAAATGCATTTGATATAGGGCGAAGCCTTTAATGCTTGTGACATGCGTATACGCTCTGATTTCCACAGCTTAAGCCGCGCCGTATGCACGGGCATGGACGCCGGACTGAGGGCGCGCATAACGGCACGTTCAACCGGACGCGCTATTGGGTAGGGTGGTAAGACTTTTAGCATCAAATTTATGATGCGCGGATCTGCTATGGCTGTGCCTAAGCGAACGCCTGCAAGAGAATAAGCTTTTGAGAGAGTACGCAAGATGACCAAATTGGGGAATTGCTCTATTTGAGATGTAAAACTTTCTTGATCCGAAAACTCGGCATAGGCCTCATCTATTACAATCAGGGTTTGTGGATAATCTGCACACAGTTCCGGGATAATTTTTGGATCAATAGAATTGCCAGTCGGGTTGTTTGGTGAACACAGAAATGCTATTTTTAACGAAGCGTCATATTTGGCTAGTTTTGATTTTATCAAATCCATGTCATAACTATAATCTGCACGTAAAGGCGCTTTGATAATTTTTGCGCCCTGTATAGATGCACATGTCTCGTAATAACCAAATGTCGGCGGGCAAATAAGGATGCTATCCTCTCCCGCTTCGCAAAACGTGCGCAGTAAAACTTCTATAGCTTCATCTGCACCGCGCCCTAGCATAATTTGTGGTGGGGATACGCCGTAGAGATTTGCCAGTCGATCGCGTAAATTGGCGGGTTGCTGCTGTGGGTAACGATTAAATTCATCCGTAGTCGTTACGGGGGGCGGCGCCCATGGGGATTCGTTGGCATCCAAGTGCAAAGCATTGCTCGCACCGCCGCGCGCGTTATAGGCTTTAAAACCGACTATTGCTTTTCGGGCAATGTTTTCTGGCCATTTACTCACGACACCTCTCCGCTCTCAAGCCGCAAACTCACCGCGCGCTTATGTGCTTCCAAGCCTTCCATTGTGGCAAGCCGTTCAACACAAGGACCGAGTGCTTCGAGACCTGCTCTGGTTAAAGATTGTACACTGATAAATTTCATAAAGCTTTCTGTGCACACGCCGCTATACGCCCGCGCCGCGCCAAAGGTTGGTAATGTGTGGTTGGTGCCACTGGCATAGTCGCCAACAGATTCCGGTGTCCAGGGCCCTAGAAAAACTGAGCCTGCATTGCGAATACCGTCCATAGCGTTTTCGGCATCTTCCATTTGTACAATCAAGTGTTCCGGGGCGTAAGTGTTGGCTATTTCCATCATTGTCTGCGTATCAGATGCAATAATTATACGGCCATTTTCCAGCGCTTGCTGCGCAATTAATTTGCGGGGTAAATCGGCCAGCTGTTCTTCTAGTTCTGTATTCAATATGCCGGCATAACTTTGAGAGCGGCATACACATATCATTTGCGCTAATGGATCGTGTTCGGCTTGGCTCAGTAAATCTGCGGCAACAAATACGGGATTAGCTTTATCATCTGCCAATACCATCGCTTCGCTTGGCCCGGCTGGTAGATCAATAGCTGGCCCCCCCATCTCCATAGAAATTTGTGCCTTTGCCTGTGCGACATAGGCATTGCCAGGGCCAAATATTTTATCACATTTAGGGATGGTTTGAGTGCCGTATCCCAATGCCGCAACCGCCTGTGCGCCGCCGACCATATAGATATCCGAAACGCCGCACAAATATGCCGCCGCGAGTATGTTCGTATTGACCTTACCGTTTTTGCCCGGTGGTGTTGCGACTACACGCTTTTCTACACTGGCTATTTTTGCTGGAATAGCTAACATCATCAACGTGGAGACCAAGGGAGCGCTGCCGCCCGGTACATATAAGCCAGCACTGTCCAATGGGCGCGGTACACGGCGACAAATTACGCCGGGCATGGTTTCAACGTCTATCGGGCTAGGTATTTGGGCCTTATGGAAAGCCTCGATATTCGTCTTTGCTGTTTCCATTGCCTTTTTATCAGCCACTGGCAGCATGGTCCAAGCGGCTTTCATTTCTTCAAAGGGAACTTTAGTATCGATAATATCTACGCCGTCAAATCTCTGTGTATATTCCCTCAGGGCTTGGTCGCCTATGCAGCGAACGTTTTGTAAAATACCCGCCACACTACGGCGAATATTATCATCCGACAATTGCGAAGGTCTTGATAAAGCCGCTGCCTTATCCGTATCTTCCATTATTTCCCAATTAACAATGTGCACGGTTAGGCCATCATTTTTTCAATAGGCAGAACCAAAATTGAGCGCGCGCCATTGTCTTTTAAGGCTTCCAACGTTTCCCAGAAAACATTCTCCGTACATACAGCCTGCATGGCCACAAGGTTATCATCTGTCGCGAGTGGAATTATAGTCGGTGCGTCCGATCCGGGTAGAATTTTAGAAATAGCGTCTATCTGAGCGCGCGGTGCATTGAGCATAATATATTTAGAATCTTTAGAGCGTATAACGCCGTCAATACGGCTTAACAGACGTTCAAATATTTCTTGTTTTTCAGCGCCTAATTCACGATTTGAGCCAATTAATACGGCTTCACTTTCTAGAACTGTATCAAATGCCACCAAGCCGTTGGCTTCCAGAGTTGCGCCAGATGAAACCAGGTCACAAATAGCATCAGCAATGTGAATACGCGGTGCCAATTCCACAGCGCCCTTCATTTCTACACAGTCTGCAACTATATTGTTCTTTTTCAAATATGCAGTTAAAATTCCAGGATAACTGGTCGCAATTTTTTTGTTCTTTAAGTCGTTCAAAGTTTGAATTAGTCCACCTTCATCTGCGGCAAGACAGAGATTACATCTTGAAAACCCAAGGCGGCGTAAAACTTTAAGGTTTAACTGTTTGGCGCTTAAAACTTCTTCTGCGAAAACATTTTCTCCTACCAAACCAAAATCACTGGCGCCGCTGGCAACAAAATTAGGAATATCGTCATCACGAACCAGCAACAAATCAATGGGTAGATTTTTCACCCGCGCCAGCAACCCGTCGCCGCGCACGGAAAAGTTTAAACCGCATGTTTTTAGCATGGTAAAACTATCATCAGCCAAGCGCCCTTTTTTCTGGACGGCAATTCTAAGACGTTCGGACATTTATACTTCTTCTTGCCTATTGAGGACGGCGCGATAACCTTGGTGTGGCTCCTCGTTAAGAAAACGGGCTACCCTCCCTACGGTTGTAGTGCTCACACCCGTTTGTTCATTAATATCACGGTAGGACAATTTGCCCTTGTCCAATAATTTGGCAATGTGCCAGCGTTCGGATAAAGCCCGTAATTCTGTAGGTGTGCACAAATCAACAAGGAATCGCTCCATCTCGGCAGTGTCTTTTACCGACTGCAATGCTTGCGCCAGCTCTTTGCGGTGCTTTTTATATGTTTTTTGTGCGTTCATAAGCTTGCCTTCTTTATTTAACTTCTCTTGTGTGCTAACACGTTAATACATTAGCACAAATAAATAACAAGGACTTTCTGGTATTTTCAAACCACAAATATCAGGGTGTATCGTTTAGGTTGGCAATTCGGAATGGGTGGGCATGAACATTAGAATTGCAGGGGGGAGCGCACCTTCAGTGAACTAGCCTCACATTGGCCTTCTCTATTTTACAGAAAATCTAATGAATATAGGTGGAAAGTTAAATGCTGTATATGAAGGCATTAGTACGTAACTTGTATTTAACTTGTCTTTTTACAAAGGTTAACTTAGTTAAGTCGAATGTTTTTTCGGGGTAGGTATTCTTTTTTCAAATGAGTTATCTCTGGATATAGACAATGATGCACCTACAAATTCTGCCATGGGAAATCCTTATTCCTTGGTTTATTGGGTTTTAGGCCCGCGCGCATATTGGAAAAGCGCCCATGCCAAAATAGCCATAGCAAATGAGTAAAAACATTGCGGAATTCCGGCGGCACCCGGTGGGCAAATGTGCCCCTTGGTTAGCTCTAGGGTGACACCAAATAGGGCCAGTAAGAACACAGGCGTCCAACCGATGTAAAATAATATTTTTGATTTAGCGTGCTTAATAAAAACTGTTGCACACAAGGCCCCAAGATATCCAAGGAACACAATGATACAAGCGGGAATGGGTCCAAGCATTGGACACACTTCGCCGTGTTGCAGATGTTCGAGCGAGAGCTGCACCCCTGCAAAAGTGCCTAAACCGGTTAACGCAATCAATGCTAGGCGTGCTATGAAGCTGGCCTTCATGTCGTGGCAACCGTTTTGCGGGCCGTCAATATGGCTAATGCGAACACGATTAAATGAGTGGCATTCATTGCTACTGGGAATACATATATGCCGATCTTTGTCTTTAAAAGGTAAAGCACAACCATCAAAGCCAATAAAAGGATCGGGTTAAAAATCGCCATCCATTTCGGGAAAGCGGTCTTGCCGGTAAGGATCAATTTAACCCAGATGATAGAGACGAGCAACATGGCCAAACGCAGCACATTAACGAATGGCTCATTGTGTTCAGAAAACACGGTGAGTAATCCTTTTAAATCCTGCCCGGCCGCAATTTCGTGCACCGTTGTGGCCAGAAAAAAACGCTGGCCTATCCAGGCCGTTCCGACGGCAAATGCATAGGCGCCAATCAGAAAGAACAATTTTGCCTGTTTGGGGCCAGCAGGCTCTAACTTTTTAGATAAATGCCAATAACCCAACATATATAATGGTGCGGAAAGCACAGCAATGAAATGGCCAAAGGAAAGACGCTCCGCCGAAATGTCATTAAAATACAGATAGTCCTTCACGTCCGCAATGCCGCCATTTGGCGTATACTGCATGGAAAACTCGCCAATGCCGACAAGAATTGCACCTAAACATCCTGCCAGACCGGCAAATGTCAAAAATTTTGAATTGGTTTCCATAGTGTCCTCTACTTTGCTGTGGCAGTGATTATAGCGCCGTTAGAAGGCGTATTAAAAACCTCCGTATACCCGTTTTGAAAATCGACTGTGACGGAGGCAACGCTATCATTTTCCCCAAATCCGAATATCATATCGCGCCCTTGATCAGAGCCCAGACCTTGCGAGGTGATGAACTGCTTGGTTTGCTTTTTGCCGTCAACCGTCACCAATGTAACGCGCGCGCCTAATGAACTGGCGGTATTTGGCAAACGGACTTTTACATGATTACGGTTTCCACCTTTGTTGAGGTAGGCCAAAGACTGACCGTCGAGGTTTGCCCAGACGAGGTCGGGCCATCCATCACCATTAAAGTCAGAGACGATGGGCGCGATACCGAACAAACGGTTCTCAGCACCGGACACTTTCTCAACCGGACGGAATGTATCGCCGTAGTTTTGGAGAATTTTACCGGGATAATGTTCAAGCAAATTGTTTGCTGGAAAGCGGGCATAGTTTTGCGCTGCCAACATGTCTTCGCGGCCATCCAAATTCATATCGGCCATAACGGTGCCCCAACCAAAGCCATATTTCGCGGCGTTCATTTCCTCGGCCTTGTCAGAAAATTTCAACCCGCCATCATTGTGAAATAACATATAGGAGGGGTTAAACACATCGTCTTTGGCCAAATCTCCGCGTAATACGGCAGGCGGTAGGGTATAACCAACATTAGAAAAATACAAATCAACGAGACCATCATTATCATAATCACCAACAGCAACGCCCATCGGATAGGAGTATTCAGATGGATTTTCGATCGGCGTAAAAGTGAGATCGCCATTATTGCTATACATTTCAACATGACCTGTGTCCTGAGCAATGACTAAATCGCTATCTTTATCATTATCAAGATCCGCAAATACGCCAATAAACGTGTTATGTTGGCGCCAAATGCCAGCTTGTTTGGAAATATCTTCCCAATTACCGTCCCCTGTATTCAAGAACAAATAGCTATAGCCGCCATAATTATCAGCAAAAACCGTTTCCCCTTCGACCAATTCAATCTTTATGTAGCCGGCGACATACATATCGGCCAAGCCGTCTTTATTAATATCACCAAAACCGATAGACAGGGGTGTCGTGTTATCGGCAAGCCCGAGAGGGAGTTTGGCACTTTCGAATTCTCCACCAGTGTTTTCGTGAAACCAGATACCGCTTTCGCGCGCGGTAAACAAATCATTGTCACCATCATTGTCGATATCCATTGACGCAGCGCCGTGTGTGGCGTCGACAGCATCTTTACTGAAGGTCATCGATAGGGGCTTAAAGCCACCATTTTCAAACGCGAATATTTGATCGGGTTGTGTATCGCCGCCGCCCATAAACAATTCATCACGACCATCGCCGTCAATATCAATCGCGGCGCTCGCCAAAAACGGCAAAGAATTTATCAAATCTGCTTCATGTACAAAAGGAAGCGGGGCGGCCTCGAACGCCAAATCAGTTTCGCCTTGCGGTGCTTTTTCCGCCTGCCAAATCCGCAGGGCACCAAAAAGGCTTAGAATTATAAATAAAACTATACCGATACCGATAATACCGGTACACCAAATAAGAATTCCCCACTTTTTCTTCGGCTTATTAAGTGTTTCCATGATTGTTCTCCCTAGATGTTCATCATCATATAAATAGTGAAATTTGGTATTATATAACACAAAACTTCACAATTTCGCTATTATTCTTTATGAAGAGAACGTCTCCAACTTTCGTCGATCGTCAACCCCATTACAGTTTAGACGCTACTGACAACCAATTGGTTACAAATTGCGCTGACTTTTGATTACCGTACACCACAGCGTAAATAATTTATTTTAATTGTAACCTCACTTAAGTTAGGCGCGTCAAATAAATGTAAGGCTAGCTAAATAGCAGTCACCTACTAAGCTGCAAAGAAAATGTTGGGGAGGAAATGTTTAGAAATAAACTATATCGCCACTTCAAGAGTGAAACAATATGTTGGGTTTTGATCTTGTTGATCGGAGCGGTTCTATCTGCATGTTCCACAACACATCGCCTCGTTAGCCCTCCAAACATTTATAGTAAATTAGCGCCTTATCCTGCGGCCAGCATATCGCCGGGAAACCGTGATGTGGATGCCGGAATACTTTATGTAACAGACCGGCAAAGTGCTCAACAAGGCATAGGGAGGGTCGGATATTTGCAATATCTAGCCAATAAAACAGGGGTGTCCCCATTTTATTACTGTGAGCATGTTTTTGTGCATATGAGGTAATTACAGCCACCGACAGCAAAAATCAGTGTATTTTTATTCTAAAGGTATGAATGAAAGTATGAATGGTAACACTAATTGCAGAAACTACCCAATAAAATCAATTGCTTAGAGGGATGTAATGGTGGAGCCTAGGGGAGTCGAACCCCTGACCTCTTCGCTGCCAGCGAAGCGCTCTACCAGCTGAGCTAAGGCCCCATAAGGCTCTCTATTAAAAGAGCCGGGTGGATGTACGGCTTGGTAAATTTAAAATCAAGCCATAATCATGGTAAGAAGTCTTGCTTATTCGTCGTCTTCGTCGTCGCCTTCCTCATTGCCTGTTGGCGGTAATACATCTTGCTCATCGTCGTCGCCAGGCACATTGTCTTCATCATCATCATTGTCAGAGGTAGAGAAACCGTCCATGTCGGGTGTATCATTACCCGGGTCATCGTCGCCGTCTTCGCCGCCAGAACCACCAAAGCTTGCGTCGCCGTCGAGCTCTAGCTCTTTGGCGGCCGCTTCTTCTTGATCAATATCTTCTTCGTCAACATCTTCTTCATCTATGTCTTCAGCTTCGATACCTTCGTCGTCCTTTTTGGGACTTGCTTTAACCGGCTTAGATGCAGCCGCAACAACGGCTATTTCGGCCGGATCAAAACTAGTTGCACAATAAGGGCAAACTGCAGGGCGTTTAGCCAGATCATAAAATTTCTTTTCACACTCGGGGCATAATTGTTTTTCGCCCAAATCCGTTTTAGCCACGTTTAATTCCTGTTTTATTATCTTCCAAGTTTTGTAATCAGCCCTTGAACTATTACCTTGCGGATGTACATAGTTCTCTTCGCTATACAAGCGCCTGATTAGCGTTTGTATTTTGCAAGT
>JAJFFM010000049.1 GCA_021776675.1 Robiginitomaculum sp. | reverse complement strand
TAATTCGCAAACGCACAGATGTTGGCTCCTTGCCAGGTCTATTTGTCGAAACATGTGTATTGTTTTTACCCTCTCTTGCCTATTTAATTTGGCTACAAGGCCAGGGAGATTTGTATCTAACAAACACAAGCCCTGACATGGTGGCACTTTTGATACTTGCAGGGCCGCTAACAGTTTTACCTTTGGTCGCATTTGCTTTTGCTGCGCGCCGACTTCGATTGTCTACAATTGGCTTTTTGCAGTTCATTGGCCCAAGCTTACAATTCCTCATGGGCGTAATTTACGGCGAAAAATTGACCCTTGGTATACTTTTATGTTTTGGTTTTATATGGACGGCGGCAGCGGTATTTATTTGGGATGCAACACATAACCGTTTGCGGACAAAACCTAAAACAGCTTAACTCCTACTCTGGTCCCTACTCTAACCTTTACTTTGGCCTTTACTTTGGCCTCTACTTTTGCCTCTCCCTTTCGCAAGAGCTTTGATCATACCGCGCATGGTGCGGACTTCTTGCTCCGTCATTTTAGCCCGTATAAACGGAGCACGAATGTTGCGTTTCATAAGAGCCATTTTCGCAGGTGGGTAGAAATAGCCAGCTTTTAACAACTCATCTTCGAAATGTTCAAACATACGTACCAAATCTTCTCGGTTTGCGGGCACCGTATCAGTTTCCTCAAATACGGGTGGTAAACGTTCCCCCTCACTGGCTATTTTACTGACCCTCTCACTGGCCGCCCACATATAAGAAAATACACCAACGGCCTGTGCCAAATTCAAGCTCTGGAAAGCCGGA
The DNA here is from genome assembly GCA_021776675.1 of Robiginitomaculum sp. Lineage (GTDB taxonomy): Bacteria > Pseudomonadota > Alphaproteobacteria > Caulobacterales > Maricaulaceae > Robiginitomaculum_A. The sequence continues at coordinate 5,318 of JAJFFM010000049.1, read as the reverse complement.
TTTATCGGATAAGTCAGGATTTCATCCGCCAGCACGACATCATCATTGGTCAGTCCGGCTTTCTCTGGCCCGAACATAATACCGCATTTAAGCCCATTTTTCACCTGGCAGCGCATTTTGGCTCCGATTGAATGAGTACCAACCACCGGGATTTCCATGTCGCGCCTGCGTGCAGTTGCCGCTGCAACATATTGCAAATCTGCAACGGCCTCTTCTGTAGTCCTGTAGACCTTAGCCTGTTCCAAAACGGGCAGAGCGCCTGCCGCCATAGCGTCCGCAGCTGGATTAGGCCAACCATCACGCGGCGCCACAAGGCGCAATTCACTCAGACCAAAATTAAGCATAGCCCGCACTGCACCGCCAATATTTTCACCTAATTGAGTGCGAACGAGGATCACTGAGGGTTGAACGGTCTGCCCATGCTTAACCTCGCGGCCTAATTGATCTTTTGTAGTCTTACTCATTTCTGCTCTATTCATGGTCATTTTGTTACTATTTACTCTAGCTTAGACTTTTAATTTCGAACAACCAGTGTTAAGAGGCTTTCAAATAAATTTAATCCGCTTTCAGATGAACTTATAGCGACAGAGAAAAGAGACACTCATGGCAAAAATCAAAGTAGCAAATCCGGTCGTAGAACTCGACGGCGATGAAATGACCCGCATCATTTGGGACATGATCAAAGAGCGCTTGATACTTCCTTATCTGGATATTGACCTACATTATTATGACCTCGGTATGGAAAGCCGTGATGCTACTGATGACCAAATTACGATTGATGCTGCCAATGCCATTAAAAAATACAATGTAGGTGTTAAGTGCGCCACCATCACTCCTGATGAACAGCGTGTTGAAGAATTTGGTCTCAAGAAAATGTGGAAATCACCGAATGGTACCATCCGTAATATTCTTGGCGGTGTTGTGTTCCGTGAGCCTATTGTCTGTAACAATGTCCCGCGCCTTGTTCCGGGCTGGACACAGCCTATAGTGATTGGCCGCCATGCATTTGGTGACCAGTACAAAGCTACAGACTTCCTGATCCCGAGCAAAGGTAAAGCCACTATCCGCTGGGAAGGTGAAAACGGCGACGTCATCGAGAAAGAAATTTATGATTTCCCAGATAGTGGCGTCCTCATGGGTATGTATAATCTGGATAAATCTATTGAAGATTTCGCCCATGCTTGTTTGTCATATGGCTTACAGCGTCGTTGGCCCGTCTATTTATCAACTAAGAACACAATCTTAAAAGCCTATGATGGCCGCTTTAAAGATATTTTCCAACGTATTTATGAAGAAGAATATGCAGAGAAATTCGCAGAGTTTGGCGGTGAATACCAACACCGTTTAATCGACGACATGGTGGCATGTGCCATGAAATGGAACGGCGGGTATGTATGGGCCTGTAAAAACTATGACGGTGATGTGCAATCAGATACGGTTGCCCAAGGTTTTGGCTCGCTTGGCCTGATGACAAGCTTCTTGATGACGCCGGACGGTAAAACAATGGAGGCCGAAGCCGCTCATGGGACCGTCACCCGCCATTACCGTAATCACCAAAATGGTCTTTCGACCTCTACCAACTCAACCGCATCCATCTTTGCATGGACTCGCGGCCTTGCGCACCGTGGCCGCCTTGATGACAACCAAGCTCTCATAGACTTCGCAGAAGGCCTAGAACGCACAACAATCGCCACAATCGAAAATGGTCAAATGACCAAAGATTTGGCATTACTGGTTGGTGATAAACAAGGCTGGCTATCAACAACGGGCTATCTCGAAGCTATCGCAGAAAACTTCGAACGGGCTATGGCATGACCAAAAACACATATAATCTTAGTCTCAATCAGGTGACGCTCGCGGCACCTGATATGAAGGCTTCTATAGCTTTTTATCAAAACCTTGGCCTTACTCTTATTGTTGATAGTGTACCGCGTTATGCTCGACTAGAATTTCCAGATACCAACTCCGGCGAACCTGCGACCCTGTCTTTGCATGAAGTCAACGATGATTGGCAAGCAAATATGGGCTGGCCTTTAATCTATTTTGAGGTGGATGATATCGACGTATATATTAAAGAAAAACAACTTATTCCGATTGCTCCACCAATAACCCAATCATATCTCTGGCGCGAAGCAGATATCCTTGATCCTGCAGGTAATAAAATTAGGATATATCAAGCAGGCAAAAACAGGCGGTATCCACCGTGGCGGGTTAGTTAATCACGTCCACTAATTGGCCTATGCACCCAAGCCACCAAAACGAAACTAATCAGCATCAACAGAAACCATGAACCAAGCTTGGCAAATGTAACCATATGCCATGTGACCTCTTGGCCGGGATAGCTCCAGGCACGGGCGAATGTGCCTATATTTTCTGCAAACCAAATGAACAATGAGACTAGAAACATCCCTATTATCAAAGGCATAGGTCGGTGCTTCTCATCTGGCTTGAACCAAATAACACTGGGCGAATAGAGGACGAAAGCACCAATAAATAACAGATTGCGAATATCCCAAATATAATGATGGGTGAAGAAATTCACATAGACCAATATTGCTAACAGAGACTGCCATTTTAAAGATGGAAAACGGTTAAATCTAAAATCAAATATCCGCCAAACCCGTGCAAGATAACTCCCGACACAGGCATACATAAACCCAGAGAACAAAGGCACATCGCCAACCTTAAGCAATCCTGCTTCGGGATATATCCAAGACCCAGCATGTGTCTTAAATAACTCCATCACCGTACCGACAATATGAAACACCAATATTATCCGCGCTTCTTCCAACGTCTCTAAGCGCGTTAAAACCAGAATAATTTGAATAAAAACCGCCATTAAAGTTATGAAATCATAACGAGCTAAAGTTACGTTCGCGGGGTAATATAAATATGTCCCCAGTAATATTGCGAGCATCAGCCCACCAAATAAACATGCCCATGCTTGCTTAATGCCAAAGCTGATAAATTCAAATATGAATTGACTAATTGCTCCATGAACATATCGGTTGTGTAAACTTGCCCGCTGGCTATGTAGATATTCTCTTGGGTTCCATTGGCTCATTAACTTCATTCGTTTTTCTAAGCCTAACTCTAGTGCAAACAATGTCCGCAATATGGCAAATCCAAGTTATTCTGCCTCACTCCATACTGCCAATTCATTACCGCTTGGATCGTTAAAGTGAAACCGCCGCCCGCCGGGAAATGTAAATATTGGCACGGTTATCATTCCATCAGCATCTTCAACTGCCGTAAGCACCGCTTCCAAGTCTTTGGCATAGAGCACAACCAATGCACCACTGGTAGAAGGCTTGCGGTCGGATTCTGCGTCAAGACCACCATCAATGCCTGCGCCTTGTATGGCTGCATAGGTTGGGCCGTAGTCTACATAGCTCCAGCCAAATGCGGATGTATAAAACGCTTTACTTGCTGCAATGTCAGTAACCGGAAGTTCTATATAATTGATTTTAGTTGTGTCAGTAATTTTAGGAGTGTCTGGCATGTCTTCTTCTTTCTCAACATTTTGCGTGCAGGCAGTAAAGCTCAACAAGGCCACAGCAAGTATGAGCCTACGAATCAAGTTAAACCTGCTTTTATAGCCGCAAGCGCATCATCTGCACCGTCTACATTAGAACCACCAGCTTGCGCCATATCTGGCCTACCGCCGCCGCGCCCACCAACCTTTTCTGCACCGAAATTAACCAATGTCGCAGCGTTATAGTCTTTGGTAAGATCAGATGTAACACCAACGGCTACAGCAACCTTTCCGCCGTCCACAGCTACAAATGCAACGATACCGCTACCTAATTTTTGTTTCTGCTCTTCAATCATGGCGCGGAGGTCTTTGCCGCTTACGCCTTCAAGAACACTACCGATGAATTTTATACCGCCGATTTCCTCGACTGAGGTTGCGCCGCCGCTACCGCCTCCAAGTCCAGAAAGCGCAAGTTCTTTTTTAAGCTTCGAAACTTCCTTTTCAAGCGCACGTTTTTCTAAGGACAGTGTTGCTACTCGTTCCGGTACATCGGAAGGTTTTATTTTAAGCGCGCTAGACACGGCCTTGGCATAGCCCGCTTGTTGTTCAAGATACAAGCGTGCAGCCTCACCGGTTACAGATTCTATGCGGCGAATACCAGCTGCCACAGCCGCTTCAGATGTAATTTTGAACAGGCCAATATCGCCCGTACGTGCCACATGAGTACCGCCGCAAAGTTCTACTGAATACGGATGCTCTTCACCTTTCGGCACATCACCCAAAGAAAACACACGAACTTCATCGCCGTATTTCTCACCGAACAATGCCATTGCACCCGCTTCGATAGCAGCGTCCGGTGCCATTAATTTGGTGCTCGCTTCGGAATTTTCCAAAATCACAGCATTGACCTCAGTCTCTATGGTCGCCAATTCCTCAGCGGTCACACCTGTACCGTGAGAAAAGTCAAACCGGATGCGGTCTCCGTCGACCATTTGGCCCTTTTGGGTCACATGGGTGCCGAGCACACGTCGTAACGCTTCGTGGAGTAAATGCGTGGCCGAGTGGTTGTTTTTTGTAGTGCGTCGAATATCTGGCGCTACATTTAAATTAAGCTCGTCACCGGTTTTTATATTGCCGTTCATGACCGTAGCAAAATGCACATGTAAGTCGCTAGCACGTTTGAGGACATCTTGAACATTTACCGCTAATGTTTTATCAGCATTCGCCCAACCTTTATCGCCCGCTTGCCCGCCGCTTTCCGCATAAAAAGGAGTGATTTTAGTGATAAACTGTATTTCGTCGCCCTTGTTAGCTTCGTCAACTGATACACCGTCTTTGACGATGGCCAGTATTTGACTATCTCCAGCAAGCGTTTCATATCCAGTAAATTCTGTCGCGCCAAATTTCTCGCGGAGTTCAAGCCAGATAGCATCTGAACCGGCATCACCGGAACCGCTCCAGTGGGCGCGAGCCGTATCTTTTTGCACCTGCATGGCCTTGTCATAGCCCTCGACGTCCACACCAATACCTTTGGAGCGCAGCGCATCTTGGGTCAAATCTAGTGGGAAACCGTATGTATCATAAAGCTTAAAGGCCACATCACCCGGTAATGTATCACCCTCACCTAATTTAGACGTCGCACTATCTAACAAGGCCGTACCGCGCCCGAGTGTTTTACGAAAGCGCTCCTCCTCTTGCAGCATGGTGGTTTCGATATTTTCTTGCGCGCGTTTCAGCTCACCGAATGCATCACCCATCTCGTCAACAAGTGTCGGGACAAGGCGGTGCATGAGCGGGTCTTTGGCACCAAGAATATGTGCGTGACGCATTGCACGGCGCATAA